>JAYUYF010000252.1:0-1776 GCA_043752605.1 Roseiflexaceae bacterium | reverse complement strand
CCACAATGTGCCACGGCTGCGGCTCCAGAATGTCACCAGACCACTAGTGCGGGTATGTTGGAGCGCATCGGCGTTCATATAGCCCAGCATCAGGACTTCGCCGCTGCGGGCGTGTTGCACAATTGCCGGTATCAGGCCATGTGCATCGAATTGCAGGTCATCCATAGCTAGTCAGATACTCCTCGTACCCGGACATATCCGGGAGGTATTCAATGACGGAAGTGGCGCATACCGGTGAAGACCATCGCGAGCCCAAGCCGATCTGCAGCAGCGATGACTTCATCATCGCGTACACTACCACCGGGCTGGATCACCGCTGAGGCCCCTGCGGCGGCGGCGGCCTCGACGCCATCGGCAAACGGGAAGAATGCATCACTCGCGAGCGCGCTGCCCGCCAGCGAGATCCCGGCGTGCTGGGCTTTGAAGACGGCGACGCGGGTACTATCGACGCGGCTCATCTGGCCTGCACCAATTGCGAGCGTCCGGTCGGCAGCGGCAAAGACGATTGCATTTGATTTGACATGTTTGACGACCCGCCAGCCAAATCGCAGTGCCTGCCATTCGGCTTCGGTCGGCGCACGCCGGGTGACGATGCGCAATTCGGGCACGGGCGCGCGATCGGCCTGCTGGAGCAGCAGCCCACCCGGCACGCTGTGGAGGAGATATTCGCTCGCCGCAGACACTGGCTTGAGCGCTCGCATCAGACGGCGATTTTTCTTCTTGCTGAGCAGTGCACGTGCATCGGCTGCAAAATCGGGCGCGATAATAATCTCGGAAAACAGCTCATCGATCGCGGCGGCAAGCGCCAGATCGACCAACTGATTGAGCGCGATCACACCACCAAACGGTGCTTCACGGTCGGTCGCGAAGGCGCGCTCCCAGGCAGCGAGCGGTGTCGGCCCGCTGCCGACACCACACGGGTTTGTATGTTTGACGATCGCCAGCGTTGTGGCAGCCGCTGGATCGAACGATTCGACCAATTCACTGACGGCGGCGATATCGAGCACATTGATATACGAGAGTTCTTTGCCATGCAACTGCGCGAAGTAACCAGCAAAATCACCATACAGCGCGCCTGACTGATGTGGATTTTCGCCGTAGCGCAGCTGCTGTGCGCGCGGGAGGCTGAGCGTCAGCGTTTCGGGCAGCGGATCATCGGCCAGGTAGGTCGCGATCCGCGCATCATAGGCGGCGGTATGCGCAAAGGCGCGTGCCGCCAGCCGTTGGCGCAGTGGAGCATCTACCGTCTGGTGTCTGAGCGCCGCCAGCACCGCAGCATAGTCGGCGGAGCTGGTGATCACCAGCACATCAGCGTGGTTTTTGGCAGCGGCGCGGATCATCGCCGGGCCACCAACATCGATCTGCTCGACCGCCTCGGCGAAGGTTGTATCAGCGCGGGCGATCGTCTCGGCGAACGGGTACAAATTGACGATCACAATATCGATCGGATGGAACGCGTGTGCTGCCAGCACCGCGGCGTGCGCGGGATCGGCGCGGCGCGCGAGGATCGCGGCGTGGATGGCAGGATGCAGCGTCTTCACCCGGCCATCAAGGATCTCGGGGAAACCCGTAACCTCGCTCACCAGGCGCACCAGCAGGCCGGCATCACGCAGTATGCGCGCGGTATTGCCCGTCGAGATCAGTTCGACGCCGAGTGCGTGCAAACCACGCGCAAGATCCACTATTCCTGTTTTATCCGACACACTGATCAGCGCGCGCACACGGTCTCCTCTGCGAAACTGGAACGACAATCAAGACAAAGACGCCCCGATCCGC
>JAYUYF010000251.1:0-1777 GCA_043752605.1 Roseiflexaceae bacterium | reverse complement strand
ACGCTGCGGTTTGCCGCGCTCGACGATGCCCATACCCACGGCTTGCAACTCCGAATCACGCCCGAGAATTATCGTGCCACACTCACGGTTGCCTTTGTCCTCGATGGTGCGGTCACCAATGCGAATGCCACGCGCCATCTCGATATCCAGCGCGTCGATTCGGTCGGCCAGGATCGCGTGCTGTTGGTGCAAAGCCGGACGCGCCAGTCTGGCTACACGCTGGCGTTTGCCGCCGCCACCGCGCTGGTGGGTGCCGAGCCCGCAATGCTGCGGCGTGACGACCTGCTCGACGCCACGAGTGCCACCGCACGCTTCAGTTGGCATGCCGAGCGTGGTGTGGCGGTCATATTTCAGCGGCTGGTGGGGATTTACACCTCACGCGATACGGATGATCCGGCCGGGCGCGCCGTCGAGCGCGTGCGCTGGTCACGCGATATGGGCGATGGCTTTGCGATGCAGCTCGAACGTCACACACGCGCCTGGGCTGCCCGCTGGGCGGCTGCGGATGTACAGGTCGGCGCGGATGATGAACTCCAGCGCCAGATCCGCTTTGCGATCTACCACCTGATCGGCGCGGCCAACCCGGAAGACGAGCGCACGTCGGTAGGTGCCCGCGCGCTGACGGGCGAGCGCTACCGCGGCCATATCTTCTGGGATACCGAGACCTTCGTCTGGCCATTCTACTGCTACACGCATCCGAAGACCGCGCGCGCATTGTTGCGCTACCGGGCGCTCAACCTCGGCGGTGCGCGGCGCAAAGCGCAGGCGGTGGGTTGCGTGGGTGCGCTCTATCCGTGGGAAGCCACCGACACCGGCGAGGAGACCACGCCGCCGTTTGTGCGCAGCCCCTCGGGTGAATTGCTCAAAATCCTGACGGGTGTCGAAGAGCACCATATCTCGGCCGATGTGGCGTATGCCGTAGTGCAATACATCCAGGCCACCGGTGATGACGCGTTCGTTATCGATCACGGCTGCGAGATGCTGGCCGAGATTGCACGCTTCTGGGCCAGCCGCGCCATCACGGGCGACGATGGTCACTTCCACATACTGCGCGTGATTGGGCCAGACGAATACCACGACACGATCGACGACAACGCCTATACCAATCAGCTCGCGCGCTGGTGTATCGAGCAGGCCACCAGCGCGCTTGCCAACCTTGGCCGCACCAACAGCTGGCGCTACAGCGAGCTTATCCGCCAGATTGGCCTGAGCGACGCCGAACTCGCGCGCTGGCAACGCGTGGCGGCCGGGCTCGTCGATGGGTTTGACCCGGCCACCGGTCTGATTGAGCAGTTTCGCGGCTACTTTGATCTGGAAGAGATCGACCTGCACGACCACGATACCGCCGTGGCGACACTCGATGTGCGGCTCGGCTGGGCGCGGCTGCAAGAGCTCAAAGCGCTCAAACAGGCCGATGTGGTGATGCTGCTGTTCCTGCTCTGGGATGAGTTTGCGCCTGCGGTGCGGCGCGCCAATTACGACTACTACGCGCCGCGCACCACACACGACAGCTCGCTCAGCCCCGGTATGCACGCGCTGGTGGCGGCGCGCCTCGGTGATCTCGCCGAGGCCGAAGACTTTCTGCGCCGTGCAGCGCGGATCGACCTCGATTTTACGCGCAAAGGCTGGGCAGGCGCGGCGGGCGGCGTGCATATCGCGGCGCTTGGCTCGATCTGGCAGGCGCTCGCGTTTGGCTTCCTCGGCCTGCGCCCAACCGATGAAGGCCTGCGCGTGGATCCGCAGATCCCGCCGAGCTGGAATACAGTCGTCGTACCAT
>JAYUYF010000250.1:0-1777 GCA_043752605.1 Roseiflexaceae bacterium | reverse complement strand
GTTCTGGCTGCACCCCAGATGCCGCGCGATCGCCTGCATCGACATCCCCTGGATCGCGTACAGATCACAGAGCACCTCGGCTGCGATGCCGACCTGGTCTCGATTGTTCACGTGCGATTCCTCACGACGCGCCCTCGTGCATTGCACGAAAGCGCGTGCTCGGGAGTGGTGGGCCGAGCTGGATTCGAACCAGCGAAGGCGTACGCCAGCAGATTTACAGTCTGCCCCGGTTGTCCACTTCGGTATCGACCCAAATACTGCTGCGTTTCGATAACAGCGTTTGGTAGTATACGTGAGAAGGGCCGGGATGTCAAACCGAGTATGCTATAATCGGGCGATGGGTGGCGCAGGCGCGCCTCCGCGTAGCACGGAGACGGGTGTGGCATGATAGCAAAGCGGCCCAGTATTTCGGCATTTTTCCCGGCCTTCAACGATGGCGGCACCATCGGTAGTCTGGTGGTGACAACCCTCAAGACGCTCGACGAACTGACGGATGATTATGAAGTGATCGTCGTCGAGAATGGGAGCACTGACTATACGGTCGAGGTGTTGGCTGAGCTGGCCGAGCAGTATCCACGCTTTCGCTACTATCCGCATCGTGAGCCGCTGGGATATGGTGGTGCGCTGCGTTTTGGCTTTGCGACGTGTACAAAAGACTTAATCTTTTATACCGATGGCGATGCGCAATATGACCCGCGCGAGATAAGGCTGCTCTTGCCAGCGATGACAGAAGCGATTGATATTGTCAATGGCTATAAAATCGATCGGAGTGACCCGCTACATCGCAAAATCATCGGACGAATTTATCATCATACGGTCAAGCTATTTTTTGGCTTCAAGTTACGCGACGTGGATTGTGACTTTCGATTGATTCGTCGGCGTGTGTTCGAAGTCATCGATCTCGAATCGGATAGTGGCACAATTTGCCTCGAACTGGTGAAGAAGTTGCAAGACGCACGTTTTCGCTTCGCCGAGGTACCAGTGCATCATTTTCATCGAACCTACGGGCAAAGCCAGTTTTTTAACTTCCCACGGCTATGGCGTACGGGGGTGCAGTTGCTCGATCTGTGGAGTAAGTTGGTTGTACGGCGCGCGCACATGCCGCGTATTCACGAGCGGCAACGTATGAATGGAGAATCGAAGGGTGAGTAACTACGAGAGCATATTCGATGGTGCGGCAGTGTTGATCACGGGTGGGATCGGCTTTATCGGGGCGAATCTGGCTGCACGACTTGTCGAACTCGGGGCAAAGGTAACGCTAGCTGACTCGCTCATCCCATCGTACGGTGGCAATTTGCGCAATATTGCGGCATTTGCCGATCGGGTACAGGTCAATATCGCCGATGTGCGTGATGAGCATTCGATGAACCATCTGATTCAGGGCAAAGATTTTCTTTTTAATCTGGCGGGGCAGACTTCGCATATTGACTCAATGCGCGATCCATACACCGATCTTGATATCAATTGTCGGGCGCAATTGTCAATTCTCGAATCGTGCCGCAAAAACAACGATCAGGTCAAGCTTGTCTATGCTTCGACGCGCCAGATCTATGGTAAGCCTGATTATGTGCCGGTTGATGAACGTCACCTTTTGCATCCGACGGATGTCAACGGTATTAATAAGATGGCGGGCGAATGGTATCACATTCTTTATAACAATGTATACGGTATTCGTGCCTGTGCATTACGGCTGACAAACACCTACGGGCCGCGCATGCGTGTCAAAGATGCACGTCAGACGTTTCTTGGTATCTGGATTAAGCTGCTGATCGAGGGT
>JAYUYF010000249.1:0-4727 GCA_043752605.1 Roseiflexaceae bacterium | reverse complement strand
TCCGCGACCCGCAACCACGCCGGTAAATCATCAGTCGCCGCTGAGACATTCGCGTCCGTGCGTGGCGGCTCGCTCGCCCGCAACCACGCCGGCAGGTCGTCGTTTGTCTCGCTCGTTGCCGCAACCTGCGGCGGCGTGGGAGCAAACGGCGCAGCTTGCTGCGGCGGCTCCGCTACCCGTAACCAATCGGGCAGATCATCAGTCGCCGCTGAGGGATTCGCGTCCGTGCGTGGCGGCTCGCTCGTGCGCAACCACGCCGGTAGATCGTCGTTTGTCTCGCTCGTTGCCGCAACCTGCGGCGGCGTGGGGGCAATCGGCGCAGCTTGCTGCGACGATTGCTGCACTGCTTGCTGCGGCGGCTCCGCTACCCGTAACCAATCGGGCAAATCATCAGTCGCCGCTGGGGGATTCGCGTCCGTGCGTGGCGGCTCGCTCGTGCGCAACCACGCCGGCAGATCGTCGTTTGTCTCGCCCGTTGCCGCAACGGGCGGCGGCGCGGATGGCAGCGGCGGCAAAGCCAGCTCCGGGGTGCGCAACCAATCGGGCAAGTCATCGCTTGCGCGCACCGCAGGTGGTTCGAGCGCGGCACCGCTCGTCAGCCACGCCGGGAGCGGTGTATCCTGCATAGCAGACGTCTCATTCGCCATCGGCAGCGTTGCGGCACGCGGCACCGCAGCCTGTTGCGGCGCAGGTGGTAGTGGCGCATCGCGTAGCCACGGCGGCAGCGATCCATTTCGAGCGCTATCGGTCACAGCACGTTCCTGTAGTCAATTCGGTGGTCAACGGTCGAGAAACGGTTGATCAAATCCAAGCAGCAGCCGCACCCCGGCGATGACAGTGCCGATCGCTGCCCCGATCAAAATCCCACGTACCCCCGCCAGCGCCACAAATGACTCGACCCAGCCCACCACGCCCGCCAACCCACTAGCGCTCGCAAATGCCGGGAGTGCTACCACGACGAGTACACAAATCGTCACCAGTAAGATGACGAGTGCATCGGCACGTTTGCGTTGCAGGGCGCGGCGCGCAGCGTTCAGACTAAAAAATGTTAGCAGTGCGAGAAACGAGCTTGCCAGCGGTTGGTACACCGCACGGAAGAGATCGCGTACCGGCTGCTCGGCGAGGCTGGCAGGGAACAGCACGTAGCCACCCGGTACAAAGCCAATCAGTGTACCACTGATGATCACCAGCAACATCGTAATCAACAACACAATGCTGTACTGCCAGTCACCATCACGGTGCTGCACACGACGCGCGTGGTTGACCGCTACGGTACCAATACCGATCACCAGCGCGATCGCCGTGAGCAGTGCAGCCCACGAGATAATCAACTGCGTGGCCGAATCGATGACCGGGATGCTCGCGCCAAAATCCAGCAACACGATCAGGCCAACCACACCAGCGATCAGCGTCGCGAGCAGGCGTTTCGGATCACGGATAAACGACAACGGTTGCCCCTCCGCTACAGGTTCGGGCGGATACCACTGAGCGATAGGATCGTCAGCAGCAGAATTGTGACAATTGCCACGGTGCGCAGCGCGTCCTGGGTGCGCAGCCGTGCATCGGATGTGGTTTCGCGTGAGAGATACGCCTCGGCAGCGAAGATTTCCTCGCCGATCAGCGCCTCATCTGCGGCCAGATACGTGAGCGGCTGGGCCGTCGCGTTTGCGGTACCGGCGATCTGTGGGATGCCGCGCGCCGCACCCGTCTCACCGATCAGTACAAACTCCTGGCCAAAGCTGCCAATCATTTGACTGACTTCGACCGGTTGCCGCCCGTAGACACTATTGACGCCCAGCGCATAGCCCATCGGATCCTGATGCGCCAGCAATTGGATGCGGCCCGGATCGTGCTCCTCGGCGGCACCCGCGCGCTCGTAGGCGCGCCGCACGGCACCCTGCAATGCGAGATACGACACGGCATCGCCCACCCCTACGAGGATCGGCGCTCCCGTCAGCGCCGCCTCCTGTGCGACGCGCTCGGTCACAAGCAGGCCGACGATCGTCTCGGCCGCACCCGGCCGCAAATCGACACCACCGCTGCCCGGCGAGAGATGGATGGCGTTGCCGGTCTCGGCACCACGCGCCAGGGCGCGCCGTACCAGATCGAGCGCGGGCAACGGTCGCCGTTCGGCCATGTGCAAACCGCGCTGCGCTTGCGCGTGATGCAACAGCGTGAAGATCACGACAATCAGCAGGACGATCATCAATACGAGTGTGGATGCGGGTAAAATCATCGCACAATGCTTTACAGATCAATGAGAAGAATACCCTTGCGAGTCTATCCCAAAAAGAATCCTTTGTCAATCATCATCATCTGCCAGCAATTGCTGAAGCTGTGCCCAGCCCTGCTCGTGCATCAACGGCGCGATCGCCTGCCGCCAGCGTGACTGCGCCAGAAATGGCTGGACAAACAGCACGACATTCCCCGCGATGATGCCAAACGGCGCGATAAGATCGACCATCAGGCGCACACTGGTACGCAATGAGCGGCGGTCGATCGCGCTGACAAGATCGTGGAGCGCTGAATCGGGCGGCGGGGCTGCCATCTATCCGCTCTGCACGGTGTGGCTGGCCGAATCGAGAAGAATGGTGACCGGGCCGTCATTGATGCTCTCGACCTGCATACTCGTACCAAAACGGCCGGTCTCGACGCGCAGCCCCAGCGCGCGCAACCCCAGTACGGCGGCATCGATCATGGGTGCGGCAATCTCGGGGGCTGCTGCAGCGCTAAAACTTGGCCGCCGCCCGCGCCGCACATCGCCGTAGAGCGTAAACTGCGAGATAAGCAGCACCCCACCGTCGATATCAGATACCGATTGGTCAAAACGGTCGGCGGCATCGGGGAAGATCCGTAGCGTGGCAATTTTACTCACCGTCCAGGCGATATCAGCATCGGTATCGGCTGCGCCGACACCGAGCAACACCAGCAGCCCGCGGCCCATCACGCCTATCGTTTCGCCCGCGACCTGCACCTGCGCGCGCGCCACACGTTGTACGACGGCGCGCATCAGGCGGTGCGTTCTTCGCTGCGCGGCGCAGTGCGGAGCCGATCGCCAGGCTGGATCATCGCAAACACCACCCGACCGGTCTGCGTCTGGTAAATGCGCGTCACCACCACTGCGATCTCGCGGCCGATCAGGTGCCGCGCGTCCTCGATCACGACCAGCGTCCCGTCCTCGAGAAACGCAACACCCTGCTCGCGCTCGCGACCGACATCACGCACAATTACCTGGATTGTCTGCCCCGAGACCACCGGCGGCCGCACCGCATCGGCGAGCTGGTTTAGATTGAGCACCGTCACATCGTGCATCGATGCGACCTGACCAAGATTATGATCATTGGTGATGATCGTCAGCCGCAGATGGCGCGCCACCAGCATCAGATTCTCGTCCACCGGCAGCGCCGGGTTGGGATGGACATCGATCACTTCGAGCGGCGGGCGTGTCTCAGCGCGCATCTGATTCAAGATCGCCAGCCCGCGCCGACCACGGGCGCGCCGCATCTCTTCGGCCGAATCGGCCAGCATCTGCAACTCATTGAGCACAAATTGTGGCACCAGGATCGTGCCATCGATAAAGCCAGTACGCGCCACCTCGGCGATCCGGCCATCGATGATCGCCGAGGTATCGAGCAGGTGGCGGCGCTCATCACGTGGCTTGGGGCCAGCAGCAATGATCGGCCGCCGCAGATCGCGCAGCATGCCCGCCAGATCGCGCCGCCGCTTGGTAGTAATTTGTGCCGCCACATACGCCAGCAGGAGTGCCAGCGTAATCGGAACAATCGTTCCCAGCGGCGAGGCCAGCAGCCCAAGAGGGATCGCCAGCAGCGCCCCGGCCAGTAGCCCTAGCAACAACCCACTGACCGTGGCCGCCAGTTGCCCGATCGGCACCGCTTCGAGCCGTTGAAGCGCCGCACCTAGTGGCGTGATCGTCCAGCGCGGGGTCGTCAACAATCCGAGCCCGGCACCCGCAAGCGTGAGCAGTTGCGTCGCCAGGATCTCATCTGCGTTTGGTGTTCGCGTCGAGAGCAATATACCCAGCGCATTCCCGATATACGCGAACACACCCATGCCGATGATCCGGATCACCAGATTCGGGCTAAACTTCATTCGGTATCGCTATCTTCTTCAGCTACGGCAGCGCGGCCGCGCCCGCGTGACCGCCCGCCGCCCACCAGCGCGCGTTCGATCGCATCACCAACGCCACGCACCAGCATCGCGTCCAGTCCTTCGATTCGTACCTCGGTCGGGGACAGCGGCGCGATTGCCTGGCTGAAGCCAAGCTTCGCGGCTTCGCCCAGCCGCCGCTCGACCTGACCGACACCCCGCAATTCGCCCGAAAGCCCAACCTCGCCCACCAGCGCCATATCGGGCTGCACACGCTGATTGTGAAACGACGAGGCGATCGCGATCGCCACGCCCAGATCAGCAGCGGGCTCGGTTATCCGCAACCCGCCCACGATGTTGACATACACATCCTGGTTGAAGAGCGGCAACCCGACGCGCTTGCTCAACACGGCAATCAGCATCAACAGCCGGTTGGTATCATAGCCGTTGGCCGTGCGGCGCGGCTGGGGTGCAGCGCTCTGCGCGGTGAGCGCCTGGACTTCGACCAGAATCGGGCGTGTGCCCTCCATCGTCACCACCACCGCCGAGCCGGGCGTGCCCGCGCTGCGTTCGGCCAGAAACACCTGCGACGGGTTGGTGACCTCGATCATCCCGGCCTG
>JAYUYF010000248.1:0-4734 GCA_043752605.1 Roseiflexaceae bacterium | reverse complement strand
TCGCGAGCCGCAGCTGAATGCTTCGGCCCTACCGACTACCGACGCCGCGCTCACCCCCACCCCTACCGACTACCGACGCCGCACTCACCCCGCCCTACACGCCCACCGCCACCTCGCCCGCCACCCGATCGCGCAATCCACGATAGAATACCGTCCACCCCTGGCTCACAAATGCGCCGACAAACGTGCTGACCGCAACGCTCAGCGCAAGCAGGGCGAGCACGGCCACTACGGCCACGCCGATCGATGCGGCGCTGGCCTGACTACTTACGACAAACAACACTGCTGGCACCACGAGGATCAGCGATGGAATCAGCAGCGCAACACCAGTCACGGCACCTGGTAGGCCCAGCGCAATCCAGGTGAGCAACGTCGCACCGATATTTGCGCGGAAGATTTGCCATGCAGTTCGTACGGCTGCGAGCGGGCCCATTCCATCGAGCACGGTGAGCCGCCCGACAAAGAAACCAAGCACGCTGATCACCATGCCCAGGAAGACCATCAGCAGCACCAGCGGCAGCAGACACGCCAGCCCGCCAAGCACAATCCCAAGCAGATTGCCTTCGGAGAACTCGGACGATGCACCCGCTCCGGCCGCGAAGAAGGCAATACCAATTCCGACAAGCAGCAATGAGAGCAGCAAGATCGGCAGGCCGAGCACCAGCAAGCTGAGAAACAAGGCCCCCGCACGCCGCAGGCCGCCACGCAGACACGCGCCGACCGTCGGCTGCTCGTCCGCATGCAGGGCATCGGTCATGATCAGCAGCCCGCCACGCGTGATCATCCCGAGAATGGTGAACACAACAATCAGCACGATGCCACAAATCAGCACGCCAATCAGAATTGGGAGCAGATTGTCGGGATTGAAGGTGTTACCAAAATCGCCAAATGGGTCGCTTCCCGTATCGCTTAGGTTTGATGGCAGGTTTAAACTCCCACCACCACCGCCGCCAAGCTCGCTGCCGCCCACCAGCGTGCCAAGCAATGCGATCAGCCAGAGCCGCGGATTGTTGCGAAACAGCTTCCAGGTACGCCCATACAGTGCGCTAATATCCATAGCCCCTCCTCCTTCATCCATCACGGAATCGTGTCAGCTCGTGTCTCGATTGCGCAATAATTCACATTGACAAGTGCATTGAGAATGAGTATAACACCGGTATGCACAAATACGTTCTGACTCTTCTCGTATGTGGTATGCTCCTGTTGCCACACACCGCTGCTGCGCACGCCGGGCAGGTCGAGGGGCCGCGCACCACATATACGCAGCAAATTGGCGCATACGAGGTCGCGATTGTGATCGAGGCACCGCTCGCGCTGCCCGGGCCGTTGTATATCGATATCGTGCCGCTGGGCGAGTTGCCCGCGCTCACCGCACGTGTGCGCGCCACGCCACGCGACCGCAGTCCGGCGGAGAACTGGCAATCCACTAAGCCCGCCACCACGCCACGCGGCACGATCTACGCGGCACGCGTGCAGGTCGACACGCCAGGTGCCTACGAGGTCGAGGTCATCATCGATGGTGCCGCGGGCGGCCGGGTGCTGCTGCCCGCCCGAGTCGTACCCGCCGGACTGCCACCCTATACCTGGCAACTGGTGGCGGCGCTCACGGCGTTGGTACTGCTCTTGATCGTAGGCACCGTCGCGGCATCGGTGGCCGAGGAGCGCAAACGCGCCATGCCGGTGTTGCTGGTGCGCGCGCTGGGTCTGCTGGCTACCGTGGCGGCCACGGCGGCCGCGATCTTTGGCGTGCTCCAGGTAGCCGCCGGGCCGGTCACGCCTGTGCCAGTGATTGTGGGCGGCGGGCACGTCAACGTACAACTCGCACTTGATCCGCCCGCACCCACAGCCAGCGCACCCGTCACGCTGACGCTGACGCTCAGCGATGGCGGCACCGGGCTCGCCGCCGATGATATTGGTGTACACCACGAGGCGCTCATCCATCTGATCATCATTGGCGATGGCGATCGGCTGGCACATATCCACCCGGCGCGCGTGGCCGCCGGGCGCTACCAGGTGGCATTTACACCACCCGGTCCCGGGCGCTACACGGCCTACAGCGAACTTCAGCGTGGTGATACGACACAACTGATCGCGCGCAGTTTCACGGTGGGTGGCGCTGCCACCGCCGCTGCGGTGCCGCCGCCGCCTGGCGTCCAGCGTGTTGGTGAGATCGCGGTACGCGCCGAGATAAGCCCGAACGCACGCGCCGGGCGGCAGGCGACGATCGCGTTTCACATGAGCAACGCGGGCGCACCCGTGACCGATCTCCAGCCATGGCTCGGCATGTTTGGCCACCTGATGATCGCCAGCGATGACGGCGCAGTGATCGGTCATGTCCACGCCTCAGGGCCAATGACGGCCTTTGACCCGTACCTGCCCGAGGCGCGCGGTGGCCCGACGGTGCAGTTCGCCTATACCTTCCCGCAGCCGGGTACATATCGGATGTGGGGCCAGTTTCGGCGCGCGGGCACGATCATCACCGTGCCGATCACGGTGGAGATACCGTAGGGCCGAAGCATTGCGGCGGCGGCTGGTCAGCCGCCACCCACGCCCGTAGCACGCCGCGCCCCGCCATCACACCACGACGCGTACCTCGCCAGCCGCCACCACACAGCGCGTGCCGACGCGTTCGCCCGTCAGCAGGTCGGTGCCAGCGGCTGGCAACATCACGATTTGTGCGCTGGCCGTGTGGTTGATCATGAACGTCGCGCGCTGGCCATCACCCTCGCGGATGCTGACCTCGACGCCGTCCGGCGCTTCGAGCGGTGGCCGCACCCCGGCCGCCGTCGCTGCTTCGCCGAGCAGCCATGCGTTGCCCGCCGCATCGAGCTGAGTTCCGGCATAAAACGCGTGGCCCTGACCATGGCGGTTGCGCGTCACTGCGGCACGCTGCGCCAGCCAGCCCTCGGTGTACCCTGCGAGTTGCTCGGCACCTTCGAGCCGGATGACATCGGCCCAGATCGCGCTGCCAAAGGTTGTCTCATCACGGGTGAACACTTCGCCGCGCTGGTCATCGCCGTAGGGCGCAAACTCTTCGACCGTCAGCCCGAGCACCGTGCGCAACGGGCCGGGGTAGCCGCCGAGCCAGATCTGGTTGGCCGGATTGACAATACCACTCATATAGCTGGTGACAAGCGTGCCGCCGTTGGCCACAAACGTGGTGAGGCTGGCGGCCACGTCGCTGCTCACCAGATACAGCGCAGGAGCGAGCACCAGCTTGTAGCGGCGCAGATCATCACCTGCGCGCACGTACTCGATCGGAATATTGCGTGCCCACAGCGCCGCGTGCCAGGCAGCGTGCGCCGCGAGATAGCGCGCATCTGCCGATGGTTTGCCGGGCAGCTCAAGCGCCCACCAGCTATCCCAGTCGAAGATGATCGCCACCTCGGCGCGGATCCGCGTGTCTGCCAGCGGTGCCAGCGCGGCCATGTCGCGACCGAGCGCGCTGATCTCGCGGAAGATCCGCGTCTCTGCACCCGCGTGCGGCAGCATCGCCGAATGGAACTGCTCGCCGCCCGCGTACGATTGCCGCCACTGAAAGAACATCACGCCGTCTGCCCCACGCGCCACCGCCTGCAGGCTCATGCGGCGCATCTGACCGGGCGCTTTGGTGGCGTTGCGCGTGCGCCAGTTGACATGCCCGACCGCCTGTTCCATCAGGATCCACGGCTGCCCCTGCCGCAACGCGCGCATCAGATCGGCCGCCGCCGCACCCTCGTGCGCGTAGACTGCCGCCGCTGGATCGGGGTAGGTGTCGTTCGCCACCACATCCTCGCGCGCAGCCCACGCCCAGTAATCGAGCGGTGGGAAGAAACTCATGAAGTTGGTGGTGACCGGCAGTGCGGGGGTTATCTGCTTGAGAATTGTGCACTGATCCTCGTAGCATGCCAGAAACGCGTCCGAGCAGAAGCGCTTCCAATCGAGCACATGACCGGGATTGATCATGTACGGCGCGGCGCGCGGCGGCTGAATCTCGTCCCATGCGCCGTAGATCTGGCCCCAGAACGTGCTGCCCCAGCTGGCGTTCAACGCGTCGAGCGTCGTGTACCGTTCGCCCAGCCAGCTGCGAAACGCGATCGCCGCCGCATCCGAAAAGTCTTCGGCAACATGGCATGCATACTCGTTATCGATATGCCACATCACCAGCGCCGGATGGTCTTTGTAGTGCTCGGCGAGACGCGTCACCAGTTTGCGCGCTCGCTCACGATAGGCTGCGCTGTGCGGCGAATAATGGCGGCGCGAGCCAATTTCGAGCCGCGTGCCGTTGGCGGTGACGAGCAGCGATTCGGGGTACATGCGCGCCAGCCACGGCGGCGGCGACGGCGTGGCGGTGCCGAGATTGACATACACGCCGTGTGCGTGCAACGTATCGAGCACGCGGTCGAGCCAGCCAAAATCGTAGACATCGGGCTGCGGTTCGAGCCGCGCCCAGGCAAAAATCGCCACCGACACCAGATTGACGCCCGCCGCACGCATCAACTGCGCATCTTCTTCCCACACCGATTCGGGCCACTGCTCGGGGTTGTAGTCGCCACCATAAATCATGCCGGGGATCTGGGGGATGATCCGGGTCACGGTATTTCTCCTTTCTGCGCCCCTCTCCGAGTCGGAGAGGGGTTGGGGGTGAGGTCGCGATGCGGGGCCGTAGGGGCGCTTCGCGATGCGCCCCTACGGCCGCTCCAACCCGTAGCGTTCGAGCAAATCTTCGTCCGCCAGCAACCGGTCGCTGGCATC
>JAYUYF010000247.1:0-1783 GCA_043752605.1 Roseiflexaceae bacterium | reverse complement strand
GCTGATCGCCACCGCACCCGGTGCATCCGCGATCCGTGGCACGCGCCGCAGCACATCACCGATCCGGCCGGCCGCCGCGCTGCCCTGTTGCAGGCGTTCGAACGCCATGCTGAGCGACGATGCCGCACCGCTGAGGAGACCGAGGTAAATGATAAACTGCACATATTCGCCGAGCGTCAGATCGCCATTGACGATCATCGCGCCGCCGATTCCGATCACCAGCGCGGCCGAGATTCGCACCACCAGCGATGGCAGCGGCGAGATCGCGCCCGATTTGACCACAAACGCCAGATTCTCGCGCGCCAGTTCATCATTCGCCCGCCGAAACGCCACCGTCGTCGGCGTCTCCTGCGCGTAGGCCGCCAGCATGCGCTGCGCGCTCAGATGCTCCTGCGCAAAGGAGGAAACTGTGGCGAGCCGCTGCTGCACACGGTCGAACGAACGCTCGACGACCCGGCCAAACGCCAGCTGCGCGCCGATGCTCAGCACCAGCATGACGATCACCATCGCCGCCAGCAGCGGGCTGACCAGCGCCATCAGCGTGCAGCCGATCGTCAGCAGCAGCAGCGCGTGCATCGACATCTGGAAGCCGGCGCTATAGAAACGCCAGATATAGATAAAATCATTAGTACCGCGCGAGAGCAGTTCGCCTACACCATAATCGGCGATCGTCTGCCGATCAAACAGCAGCATCCGCGCAAACAGGTCGCTCGTCATCTGGTAGCTCACCCCGGCTGCAATATCACCCGTGAGCATACGCAAGAGGTAGCGAAACACGGCCAGCATACAGGCGAGCGCGACAATGCCGAGCGCATACCAGAGCATCGCCCCCGCAGCGACCCCGCGCGTCAGCGCATCGATCGCCTGGCCGAGCAGCGCCGGACCATACGCTGCCGCACTCGCGCCGCCCAGCGCATAGAGCGAACCGATCAGCAGCTGCTGCCGGTATGGCCGCATATATGGCAGGAGAAAGCGCAAGCCTCGCTGCTGCATCTATCGTCCCTTCTATCGGGCATGCAGGCCGAAGCACACCCTGCGGCCTAGCGCCGCAGGGTGTGCTTCGGCCCTACCGCCCCGCGCCCGCCGCCGGAAATCCAAAGATCGTGGCGCAATCGCGTAGCACATCCTGTGCCGCGGTGAGCGATGCACCCTGCGCGGCGGCCGCGCGGATCGCGTCGATCATCGCCGCCAGCGCCACCAGCGCGCGCGGGGTATCGAGACTATCAGCGAGCGCAGCCAGAAATTCGGCGCGCTGCTCGGCCAGATCTAGCGCAGCGCCGAGACCGCTGGTTGCACCCAGCGCCTGCCGCATGCGATCAATCGTCGTGTGGATGGCCTGCACGTCGGCCTCGATATAATTGAAATCGTCACGGTACGGGAAGCTCATCAGGTACCAACGTAGGACATCTGGCCCGTGTGTGACTACCGCGTGGCGCACAAACACCAGATTGCCCAGCGATTTGCTCATCTTTGCACCATCGAGCCAGGCCAGCCCGCCGTGTACCCAGAATCTGGCAAACGGCCGTATGCCCGTCACCGGTTCGGTCTGCACGATCTCGCTCGGGTGGTGCGGGAAGATCAAATCGCGCCCGCCGCCGTGAATATCGAGCTGATTGCCCAGATAGTGCGTCGACATCGCGGTACACTCGATATGCCAGCCCGGCCGCCCCATGCCCCACGGGCTCGCCCATTTTGGCTCATCGTCTTTGCCCGTCTGCCAGAGCACAAAATCGAGCGGGTCACGCTTACGCATATCATCCGGGTCATTGCCACGCTCATTGGC
>JAYUYF010000246.1:0-1786 GCA_043752605.1 Roseiflexaceae bacterium | reverse complement strand
GAAGTGGCACAACTCTGGCGTGCGGCTGGCCACGAACTAACGCCCGAGCACGCTGCGCGGCTCCACCGCTATGCTGGCGGCAATCCGCGTCTGCTCACCTTACTGCTGGCGCTGCACGACGGCGTGGACGAGCCATTGGCACAGATCGGTGATCACGACGTGGCACCCTCCATGCTGCCAGCGTTCCAACGGCTCTGGCATCGGCTCACCGCTGATGAGCGGCGGGCGGTACAGCGGTTGTCAATCTACCCGAGTGCTGCGCCCGAAGATGTCATTGCCGCAGCGACAATCGAGGCGTTGACGCGGCTGCGCCTGATCGAGCACGACGATACGGGCGGCGTCACGCTGCTGCCGGCACTGGCCCCGATTGTGCGCGATGATCTCGTGCCGGAGTTGCGCGAGCGGCTGCACAGCGAGGCGGCAGTCACCCGGCTCGCGCGTGGTGAGTATACGGCGGCGGCCTACCATTTCAGCCGCAGCGGTCAGGAACAGCGGGCGGTTCAGGTCTGGTTGCCGCAGCGGCAGCAGGCGATCGCGCGTGGTGAGGCCGATGCCGCCCGGCTGATCTTCAGCAACATCTCGCGTCAGCGGCTGAACAAAGCTGAGCGAACCGCGCTCGACATCATTCGGGCCGAACTGCTCAAGCTGGCCGGGCAGCACGAAGAAGCGCTACGTGAGCTGGAAGCAGTTGATTGGGCCGGAGACAGCGAGGCCAGCGCGCGCCTCTGGATGTTGCGTGGCGAGATGGAGCACGCGCTTGGCTACCCTGACCGGTCGCTCGAAAGTTACGGCGAGGGTCTGCGGGTGACGGCTCGGCTCACGAGCCAGCTCGCGGCGCTGCACCAGCGCCGTGGCACGTTGCTGCTGCACCAGCGCGATCTCGATGCGAGCTGGGCCGAACTTCGTCGTGCGGAATTCGACCTCGAAGTGCTGCGTGGCGGGCTGTGGGACAACGCGGGCGATTATGATCAGGCGCTCGCTGCGCACCGCCGCGCCCGTGATCTTGCCGAGCAGATCGATGACGACGCGCTGCGCGGTATGGCAGAACGCCTGATCGCCCGTGACTACGGCCGCCGTCAGCAGCTTGCGGAGGCTGTGCTGCACGCAGGGCATGCAATCGCGATCTATGAGCGCATGGGCGATCAGGTCAATCGCGAGAAGATGCGCAGCAACCTGGCATTTATCTACGTGCAGACACGCCAGTTCCAGGCCGCGCTCGATGTCGGCCAGCCCGCCTACGATTTTTTGTCGCCGTGCGTGACCCGTACTTTGCGGCGGTCACAGGTGCGAACCTGGCCGAAGCGTCCTTCGAGATTGGTGATCGCGAAGGCGCCGAGCGTTTTGCACGAGCGGTGCTCGATCTCGGTGATCGGTTTGCCGCACCCTATGCCCATTTCACGCTCGGCCAGATCGATACGGCACGCGGGCAGGTCGCTGCCGCAATCGCCGATTTCGGCCACTCGGTGCAGCTCGCCCAGCAAAACGGTGATCCGTACATGGTGGCCTACGCACAACGCGCGCTCGGCCAGGCATATCACGCGGCGGGCGATGCGGCGGCGGCTGAACACCAGACGCAGGCGGCGCTCCTCCTGTTTCGGCAGCTCAACATCGCGGGCGAGATCAATGCGACCGAGCAGCTGCTTGCCACATTCGCGGCAGGATAGGGCGGCGGGGGCGCGGGAGGGCATGGTCGGGGCGCGGGGGGCGCGGGGGCATGGTCGGGGCGCGGGGGGGCATGGTCGGGGTAAAGCATTGTATCGCTGTTGCAACAGCGATACAATGCTTT
>JAYUYF010000245.1:0-4750 GCA_043752605.1 Roseiflexaceae bacterium | reverse complement strand
CCAGTATCGGTGTGACGACGAGCACCGGCGGCGCGCATTCGGCGGAGGAATTGATCGCCGCTGCCGATGCTGCGCTCTACGCGGCCAAAGATCAGGGGCGCAACGTGGTTGTCGCGGCCGCGCTGGATTAGCCGCTACCAGCCGAGCCGTGCGAGCCATTGCGCGGCACAGGCGCGCGCCGCCCCCGTACCGGCGCATCGTGATGCGCCGCCTACACCAGCCAGCGCCGCACCTGTTCGGCGGTGAGGTTGCCGCCGCACAGGATCGTAGCCACGCGATGATCCGCAAACCGCGCCGGGTTGGCCAGCACCGCCGCGACGCCAGCGGCGCCGCTGGGCTCCAGCACCAGCCCGAGGTACGCGAAGACCAGCTGCATCGCCGCGATGATCGTGTCGTCGTCGACGAGCAGCGCGTCGTCGCACAGCCCGTGCATATCGGCCACCGCCTCGGCGATCGGGGCACGCACGCCGATTCCGTCGGCGATCGTGCTGATACTCGCGTGGCTGATGACCCGCCCGGCACGCCACGACTCGACCATGGCGGGCGCGCCGGCCGCGCTGACGGCGATGATCCTGGTCTGCGGGCTGTGCGCCTTGACCCAGCGCGCCACGCCGTTGAACAGCGCACCGTTGCCAAGCGGGATCAGCAGCGCATCGTAGTGCTGCTGATGTTGCAGCAACTCCAGACCAATCGTGCCCGCGCCCTCCGAGATCAAGGGTTCGAGTCCATCCTCGACCATCTGGCCGCCACCCGCCGCCGCGAAGGCTTTGGCCGCCAGCTTGGCCGCATCAAAATCCTCGCCATCGAGCACAACCGTCGCGCCGAGCGCGCGCATGCGTTCGATCTTGAGCGGATTGGCGCTATGCGCGGCGTAGATCGTGATTGGGATACCGCGCGCCCGGCAGGCATAGCCCAGCGCCTGACCAAAGTTCCCTGCACTGGCACACACCAGCCGCGCACCTGTGGGCAGGCTCGCCACAAAATGCCACGCGCCGCGCCCCTTGAAGCTGCGGATCGGGTTCAGCACCTCGACCTTGAGCGTGAGATCGCAACCCAGCGCGGCCGAGAGCGGCTCGCACGAGAATTGTGGCGAGTTGCGGAAGACCGGGTCGATGGTGGTGGCGGCGCGCACGATCGACTCGAGCGACAGACGATGGTCGGGCATGGATGGCCTCCGGTGTATACAGCGAGCATCGCAGTGTACCACGGGCGTGTGCGGATACCGCGTGACAATCATTCCGTCGAATGACATATTGGGCGGCTCATCACGTGCATCCTATGTCTTGCCGCACATGCTATGATTGACGGTGTACACAGCACCTACTCACTTCAAGCAACGGAGGTCGCCATGACGGACGCTCAACAGACTGCTCCTCAGACTGCTCAGCCGCTGCAGATACCGCTTGGTGAAGATCGCTTCGGTGAGCATCGCAGCCTTGGCATTAGTACGATTGCCTTCAAGATAGTCCCATATACGCACAGCGATATCCTGGTTCTTGAAAATACGTTCCACGCCAAAGGTGGCCCGGCGCGGCACTTACATCATGACCAGGATGAATGGTTTTACGCATTGGAAGGCGAGTTCTTGATCGAGGTTGGCGCGGACAGATATACCCTGCACCCCGGTGATTCGCTGCTTGCGCCGCGCCAGGTAGCCCATGTTTGGGCGCATGTCGGTAATGCACGGGGAAGAATCTTGATCACCTTTCTTCCAGCAGGCAAAATGGAAGCATTCTTTCGCGAAGTGACAAAAGCGAACGCGATGCCGCCGCAGGATCCAGAACTCTGGCGCGCTCACGATATGGAATTGCTTGGGCCACCGTTAGCGGTACTTTAGGACAATACTAGCAGCGCGAAGCCGCCGAACGTATTTGCGCATACAGTCCGACCGCTTCGCGCGAGATCGTTGGCATTTTCGCGCATTCTGCGCCAATCTTGGCTTTGCGCTCAGCGTGCTCGCGCTTGGGCTGATGACGCGCGCGCTGTATGCCGGGTCGTGATAGAGGCCGGGTACACCGCTAGCTCCCCTGACAGCGATACCTGGTGAGCTAGCTGCGTCTCGTGCTGGCTACTTAATCTTCGCGGTCGGGTTGACCTTGTAGGTGTTGATGATCCGGTCGATCAGCGGTTCCTGGCTCTCGGATCCCTCCGCCGGTACGACGACCGTCAGCAGCGAGAGTTTATCGCCACGTTGTTCGATGAATGTCAGCCCGGTGAGTGCGGTTGGCGTGCCGCCGATATTCGGGCTCGCGTTCCAGAGCATCCGCTGGCTACCATCGGCCTGTTCCTCGACCGGATCCATCGAGAAGCCTGGCTCCTGGCTATAGGTGCTCTGCACGTACTCTTCCACACGGGCAACCAGATCCTCGACCGTCAGTTCGGTCTCTTCGGTGGTGATTTGCACAAACACCGCCGCCGTGCCGTTCGCTTCGATCCAGGCCGTCGAGATCATGCCAGGGATGTCGGACGCACTCTGCTCCCAATTGCTCGGCACATCGATCGAGAACACACCATCGTCGCTCGCATAAGCGACGAAATCGCCCGGCTGCGCCGGTACTGCACTCGCCGGGTCAACGATCGTGAAGTTCAGGCGCTCGACGACCGCATCGTTGAGGGTGAGCGTCACCTCGTGTTTACCCAGCGGCCAGCCACCCTCTGGCAGATACGAGAAGGCAAAGCTCCCGTCGCTGGTATCGCTATTCATCGTGAGCGAGCGCGTCCCATCTGTGTCGAGTTTACCATCGACATACCAATCGGCCTGCACCCAGCTCTGGTTGCCAAGGTCGCCCTTCCCCACCAGAAAGACCGTATCTTCCGAACCAAATTCGGTCGTCGGGTCAACCGCCTCATAGCTCTCGGTGGCACCACGCGCGAGCACGACCTCAGCGATCTTTGATGCCAGGCTTCCGGTTGGCTCAACCATTTTGAAGGGATAGTCTGCCAGTTTTTTTCCATTCAGCGAGGCTTCTACGCGGTAATTCTCGCTGATTGGCAATGGGTTCGCGTGTGTCAGGTTGAAACCGACAAACGTGCTCTGCCCAAACGAGACGAGAACCCCGCTGTTTGCATCGGCAAAATCGACGTTCGCGCGCGCGAGCTCGTTGTCGCGGAAGTAGAACGTCGCCTCAACCTTGCCTGTCTTCGGCCGACCCTCGAATTCCATCGAGAAGTAGATCGTCTCGTCTGGCTGGAACGAAGCGGTCTCGTCTACCGGTGCCTGGTTCTCGTCCAGGCTTCGGGCAAACACGGCGCGTACCAGTTTGACCTCATTGGTGGCTACCGGTGCCGTCGTCGGCGCGCTGCTCGACGCGGCGGGAGCCGTAGTAGCTCCGGCCGGTGCGTCGCCACCACCACAGGCAGCGAGCGAGAACGATGTGAACAGGGTGAGGAGAAAGTACCTCAAACGGCGCATGATGATTGATACTCCTTTGGTGTCGTCGCTACGCGTCATCGAACGCATCTCATCTTACCGGCTGCGCAAGACGAGGTAAATGGGTGGATCGGGGGGAAAACCGGGGGAGATCACAGAGATCGTTGCTATAATGGAAGTATGACGGCAGAACAACGATTTGGTACGTGGCTCCGCAGCAGAAGGCGCGCGCTCGATTTCACGCAGAGCGATCTCGCCGACACCGTCGGCTGCTCGCCGGAGACGATCCGTAAGTTTGAAGCCGAACGCCAGCGTCCTTCGCGGGAGATGGCAAATCGCCTCGCGGAGAAGCTCCAGATCGCGGCAGCAGATCGGCCAGTGTTTGCCAGACTAGCCCGTAGCGTATTGCGCGACCAGGTAGAAGATGCCACGTCTGCTGGCGTTCCGCCCACCCCCACGACGCCGATCCTCGGTCGTGAGGGGGATATCGCTGCGATCGAGACGCTGTTGCGTCGTAAGTCGTTGCGATTGCTGAGCCTGGTTGGGCCGGGCGGCGCCGGGAAGACCCGCCTGGCGCTCGAGATCGCCAATCGCTCGATCAATCATTTTCCCGACGGTGTGACGTTCGTCCCGCTCGCCACGATCCAGGATTCGGATCTCCTCTGGCCGACGCTCGCGGCGGCGTTGGGCTTGCGCGAGCAGGGACGGCAAGGCGTATTCGAGGCGATCGTGGCCTATCTTCGCTCGCGACGCGCGTTGCTGGTGCTCGACAACTTCGAGCAATTGCTGGCTGCCGCGCCACTCGTGAGCGATCTGCTGGGGGCCTGCCCTACGCTGACGATTCTTACCACGAGCCGAGCGGCGTTGCGCATTCGCGGCGAGCAAGAGTACCCGGTGGCTCCTCTGGCCCTGCCCGAACCCGGCACGCCGGAAGATCTGACCAGGCTAAGCCAGTTCGCTGCAGTGGCGCTGTTTGTCGAGCGCGCACTGTCGGTAGCACCCGACTTTCAGTTGCACGCGGGTAATGCCGCTGCGGTGGCCGAGATCTGTATCCGGCTGGATGGTTTGCCGCTTGCGATCGAGCTGGCCGCTGCGCGAACGCGCATCCTCAGCCCGCAGGAGATCCTGGCACGCGTGTCAGGCACCGCGCTGACACTCCTGCGCGATGGCCCGCGCGACCTTCCGCAACGTCAGCAATCGTTGCGCGCGGTACTGGATTGGAGCTACCAGCTCCTCGCCCCCGCCGACCAGCACCTATTCGCATGTCTGTCATTGTTTGCGGGCGGATGTACGCTGGCTGGTGCCGAAGCGATCCTCGGCGCGGATCGGTTGCCTGGTCTCGATACGCTCGTGAGCCAGAATTTGCTGATCCGGACGGCG
>JAYUYF010000244.1:0-4759 GCA_043752605.1 Roseiflexaceae bacterium | reverse complement strand
CCCGGATCTTGGAGCCGCGCAGCAGGCTGCGCGGGCGGCATGGAACAGCCACACACGGCCATCACCAACACGACAACCAGCGTAGCGCGATCACGCGTGATCACGCGTTCATCGTCCTGCGCGCATCGCATCGCGGATCGCACGCCAGCCGATGCGCCGCACACCGTGCGCGTCGGCGGCATCACGCAGCTGCCGATCGGCAAAGGCGGCCAGATCGGCCGCGCGGCCGCGATAATCGTTGCTGGCAATCGCACGGAGCTCGGCAGTATCGGCGGCGGGATGCAGAATCAGGTAGCTGATACCCGGTGGCAGCGCGGCAAACGTCTCGTGGATGGTGGCGGCGCGATCCTCGTGGCGATCGAGCGGCATGCCCGTTACATGTTCGATGATCGGGAGGCCACGCGCCGCCAGCGCCGCCTGCTGCGCCAGGATCTGGTCGGCGGCCGCACCCGTGATGCCAAGCTTCAGCAAACTTTCGGCGCTCGAACGCGGCAACAGCGCCGGGAGCGCAAACTCCTCTGCCAGCGCCAGATACCCTGCCAGATAGGCCGGATGAAAGACCGCGCCCATATGGCTATCAAGATGCGTCACATCGATACCCGCCGCCAGCACGCGTTCGATCTGTGCGCGCGATTCGGCCAGCATCTCGGCCGGATCAGCCTGCGCCCAGAGCACGGCGGTAGAACGCGGAAAGCAACCCTCCGCGTCGCGCAGCGTCGGCGCGGGCGTCAGCGGTGCCCAGCGATACAGCTCCCACTCGGCGGTGTGCGTCAGATGCACGCCAATATCGGCCGCCGGTAGCGTGCGGCACAACGCCGCAGCGGTGGCAAACCACGCACACGGCACCATCAGCGAGGCCGAGGTGACAAAGCCCACATCGATCAGATCGGCGAACGCCGCGATCGTGGCGTGGCACATGCCGATATCATCGGCGTGGACGATCACCGCGCGGTCATGCGAACCCATCATTGCAACCGATCCCGTAGGGACGCAGCATGCTGCGTCCGCACGCCACCATCCGCACCCCGCCCGCCACCATCCGCACCCCGCCCGCCACCATCCCCCGTCGCCCCGTAGCTTGCTACGGGAAGTGGAGCGACGGGGATCGTGCCATTCGCGGCATCGCGCAATCGGGCGAACAACGCAGCCCGCAACAACGTCAGGTGCTGCTGATATCCCGGCGCGCGGATCGATTCGGTCCACATCATCAACGCGTCCTCGCTATTATCGGTATAGTAGCGCTGGCGCGTGCCAAGCGGGCGAAAGCCATATTTCAGATAGAGCTGTTGCGCATTTGTATTGCTGACGCGCACCTCGAGCGCCAGAATCTCGGCATCGAGCGTGATCGCCTGATCGATCAGCCCATTCAGTACCAACTCGCCCACACCACGGCCGCGATGCTCGGGAACCACCGCGATCGCGGTGATGTGCCCCTCGTTGACGCTACGCCAGACACCGCCGTAGCCGACAATCTGGTGCGGGTTTGGTGGCGCGGGCGGCGCGAGCCAGGGCAACAACCGTGTGAGCAACCCACGCCGCGCCGGTGGCTGTGCGGGCGGTGGCGGCACCGCAGATGCACGCACCACGATGTAGCGAGCGGAAGGATTATCGCGGATCTCGTGGCGGTATGTCGCGGCAGACCAGAGCGTACTAAAGCTACGGCGCTCGATCTCGCGCACGCGCTCGATATCAGCTTCGATCATGCGTTCGGTAAAATAGTACACGTGCGCCTCACGACGACCAGCGCTAGGGTTGAAGCACCGTCACCGGTCCATTGACCGTCAACTGTGACGGGTAGGCACCATCTTTGCCAAAATTGCCGCCGCTCTGAAACGCGCCCGTCACCTCGACTTTGCCCCAGACGAAAGCATTGCTCGGCCCGAGGTTGAGCTCCGAGGATTTGTCGGGCGGGAAGCCTTCCATCCAGATCATCCTGCCGATCGGCTGCGGGTTGCTGCCGTCTTCCTCGACCGAGATGCCCTCAGCGAGTACATAGATCACCGAGTTCCAGAAATAGTACCCCTGCGTGACAACCGTCTGGCCGTTGCTCGCGTCTGGCGTATTGACCAGCGCAAACAATGAGGTCTTGCCCGCCGGTAACGCTTCGTTGCTGATACGTACTTCGCTGCGCTGCGCCGGGTTGATCGCCGAGGCTGAGCTGATCGTGATCCGATGCGGATACGCACTCCCCGGGCCAAACGCGCCGCTCTCGAAGCGCCCGCTGACCTGCACAAAGCCGTAAATCGCATCGCCCGGCCGGTTCAGATCGGCAATTACCGGCTCGGGGAAACCCTCAATCCAGATCGCATCGCCGAGCGGTTGCGCATCGAGACCGTTTGGCAGCGTGCTGACGCCCATCGCCAATACCGACAGATCGCTCGCAGCGCCACGCCGCAGATACGCACCCGAGACCGTCACATCGCGGCCGTTGAGCTCGGCGGCGCGCTGCACCACATCCGGCACATACAACGGCTCGGGGGCACCACACGCGCCAAGCAGCACGCTGAGCAGGAGCAACACAGGTAACAGGCGCATCTGCATCATCACAATCCAATCAACGTCATTCTGGCGTCATTATAGGTTGCAGGGCAGGGGGTGTCAACGCTGATACCGAGAAAAAGAGCGCGCCAGATTACTCTGGATGTGTCGATTGTGCTTTTCGCTTTGGCTTCGCGACCGGGCGGAACCCTTCGCCCAGTACCTCATCGACTTCGCCGATCACCATAAACGCGTGCGGATCAGCCGCCGCGACCAACTCGCGCAGCGCGCTGACCTCCGGGCGCGCCACCACGCACAGCAGCACCGCGCGTGCCGCCCCGGTGTAGCCGCCACGCCCCTCGATCTGGGTCACGCCGCGACCCAGATCGGCCATAACTGCCGCCGTGATCGCCTCGGGCACATCGGTGACGACCAGCGCCTGGCGCGCACCACCACCACCTGCCAGCGTATAATCGAGCGCGCGGCTGCTGATAAACACCACCAGCAGCGCATACAAAATCTTCTCCGGCCCGTAGCTCACCAGCGCACCAAGAAAGATCAGCGCGTCGGTAAACAGGATCGTACGGCCGGGCGGCAGGCCAAAGCGCTGCTCGACGATCCGCGCGATAATATCGACACCACCAGTCGTGCCGCGTGCACGCAACACCAGCCCGACGCCCACACCGTCGAGCAGACCGCCATACAGGCAAAACAGCAGTGGATCGGCGGTGATGACCGGCACAAACGGACGAAACGCGTCGATCGCGAGCGCCATCACGGTGGTGGCATACAATGTCCGCAGCCCAAACAGCACCCCACCGAGCTGGCGAAAACCAAACAGTAGCAGTGGAAGATTGAGCAGCAACACGACCAGACCCACCGGCGTGCCGATCGCGCCGTTGAGCAAGATCGCGATCCCGGTGATGCCGCCCGTCACCACCTGGTTTGGCGTCAGAAATGCGGTGACCGAGAATGCGACCAGCAGCGCGCCGATCGTCATAAGCGTGTAATCGGCGATCGTGCGCAGTACACGGTTGCGGAGCATAGGACCTCGTCATTGCGGTGGTACCACGCGCCATCATACCCGATCGTGGCGGGCGGCGGGCGGGCGGGCGGGGCGACGGTGGCGGGCAGGCGGGCGGCGGATATATGTAAGGGCGAAGCATTCCGGCGGAATGCTTCGCTCCTACCGGATCCCGGCCCCTACCGGATCCCGGCCGGGCCGGGATCACCCCCGCCCGCCCCCGCCCGCCGCAACCCGTGGTACACTCTGGCAGGAATCACCCAACGAAGGACAATCCGATGGCGCAGACGATCGTCTCGCAGCACCCGCTCGTGCGTCACAAGCTGACGCTGCTGCGGCGTGTGCAGACCGAACCAAAGAAGTTTCGCGAGCTGGTGCGCGAGTTGACGCAACTGTTAATCTACGAGGCCACCACCGATTTGCCGCTGACGCCACGCAGCGTCGATACGCCACTGGCGACCTTTGCCGGCAGTGAGATCGCCGAGCGCATCGGGTTGGTACCAATCCTGCGCGCCGGGCTCGGCATGGTCGATCCGATCATCGATCTCATCCCCACCGCGCGCGTCTGGCACCTTGGCCTGTACCGCGATCACGCCACGCTTGCGCCGGTCACGTATTACAACAAACTCCCATCACAGGTCGATGTCGATCTGTGCCTGGTGCTCGATCCCATGCTGGCCACGGGTGGCAGCGCCTGCGCCGCCGTCGAGGTACTAAAGGCCTGGGGGGCCGAGCGGATCAAGTTTGTCGGCCTGATCGCCGCGCCCGAGGGCGTGGCCGCGCTCAGCCGCGCGCACCCCGATGTCGATATCCACCTCGCCGCGCTCGACGAACGGCTGAACGAGGTCGGCTATATTGTGCCGGGTCTGGGCGATGCGGGTGACCGTCAGTTTGGCACGGGCTGATGCTGGCGCTGGCGCTGCTCGCGGTCTTTGGCGTCGCCTTTGGCACCACCGCGGCTGCGCTCCCGGCGGTCATCCGGCTGGCGCACACGCGCGGCTGGGTGCAGCGCCCGGGCGGGCGGCGAACCCACGCGCAGCCCACGCCCAACGTCGGCGGGATCGCGATCTACCTGGGTTTCATGGCGGCGCTGGCGGCCAGCCTGTTGTTGCCGCTGGCAGACGCGCGCTTTACGCGCAGCGGCTACGAGACCCTGCGGCTTGCGCTGCTGGCGGCGGGCGGTACGCTGATTTTCCTCGTAATGTGGCGCGATGATGTGGCCGAGTTGAACTGGCTGCCCAAACTGATCGCGCAGGT
>JAYUYF010000243.1:0-4760 GCA_043752605.1 Roseiflexaceae bacterium | reverse complement strand
TCTCGAAGCAGCCGATCTGCGCGCCGGCGGCGTCCAGACCAGCGAACTGATGCCGTTCCTGCCGCTGGCAGATGGCGAGACCGTGATGGTCACGAATTCACAGGGCCACGTCGTCGCAGCGAATGTCGTTCGTACTGCTGCGGGCACCCGGCTGTTGTTCCCCGGTCTGGTCGCCCGGCTCGCAGCCGGTGATAGTCTGCTGGTGACGATCGAGTCGAGCAAGCCACCACAGATCAGTATCGCTGCCGAGCCCGCCGCACAATTGCGCGTCGCCGAGGCTGATAGTGTCGATCGCGCCTTTGCCGATGAAATTGTGCGGTTGGTGCGCAATGAAGACGCGCGCATGAAACGCGTACGGGTTGTGCTCGAGGTCTTTGCGGCGGCCACATGGCGCACCGGGTATCCCGGCCGCCCGTGGCGCGCAGTCCTGCTCGCCGATCCACGGATCGACCTGCTGCCAGATGATCTGCTGTACGCGACGGCGGTGGTCGATCCGGCACCGCTCGAAGTTCGCCGCGCAATTGCCGATTTGCAGGGTGCCATGCGCACCAGCCGCATTGCGGCCGCGCACGAACAACTGTGGGACGGTGTCGCACCGCGCGCGTCGGCTGCGCGTACGATCTTTAATGCTGCTACCGGCGAGACGACGATCATTCGCTTTGACCCAATCGATACGCTCGTCGACCATACACCCACGATCGAAGAGCTCGCCGCTGGCCACGAGTACCGCGCGCAGGGTTGGTTCGATGAAGATGATTTCTTTGGCGATGATGGCGATTTTGGCATGCTGCTTGATGATGACGACGATGATGATGATGATGAGTTTGGCGATATCGCCGCAATCGATGATCTCGATGCTTTCCTCGCCGAGCGTCCAGCGCTTGCGGCAGCCACGCGCAAGCTGATGGATGCGCTACCACCCGAAGACAATGACCGCCTCCAGCTTGCAGCCACGCTCGAAGATGCGCAGGCGATCCTGGCGCGCCATTACCATCGCTCACTGCCCGAAAATCCGGCGCTGTTTGCCTTACTTGTGCCGTATACCTTGCCCGATACGCTCACCAATCCCGATACAGTCGTGGAACCGGACGAAGATTGGGACGAAGCACCTGATCTCGCCGATGTAGCCTTTGTCGGCGATTTTGATCCCGAAGAACACGACGCCGACCCGTTGCTCAATCAGAGTCTGATGCTGATCGAGGCATTCTATGAAGAACTGCGCGCGCAGGGCCGCAGCAAGACCACCGCCGATGCGCGTGCTGAGGATTTGACGCTGTACGCCGAATTCCTTGCCACCTTCTACCGGCGTGATCTGCTCGCGGGTGATTATGCAACGCTCGATGAATTGCTGTTCTTCTTCTATCCGCGCCGCGTGCTGACCGCCACGCCACGCACCGCGCGTGAGATCTGCACGTCGATCAAACAGTTCTATGCGTTTGCACGCGAACGCCACGGTGTGCGTGATGCGTTTGCGCAGGCAATTTGGAAACGCCGTGAACAGGCCGCCCAACTCGTCGACCTGTACGACCAGATCGACCCCGATGCGCCCGAGTTCGAATTGCTCTTCGCCCATCTGTTTGCGCCCTACACTGCGTAGGGCGCCCAGCTAGCCAGGATATTCTGTGATTCAGTACGCGATTGCGTTTCCCGAACCACATACACATCTTTACCACGTCACACTCACGATCGAGACACCAGCGCCGACCCTCGATCTGCATTTGCCGGTCTGGACACCGGGCTCATACATGGTGCGCGATTACGCCCGCCACGTCGAGCGCTTTGCTGCCAGCACGGGCGGGCACGATTGTACGTGGGAGAAAACGGATAAATCGACCTGGTGTGTCACGTGTACCACACTCGAGACACTGATTATCACCTACCAGGTCTATGCGTTCGATTTGACCGTCCGCACCAGCCACCTTGATGCGACCCACGCCTACTTCAACCCGGCCACGCTCTGTATGTATACGCCCGCACTGATGCACACACCGCATCGTATGACGATCCAGGCCCCCGACGCCTGGCAGGTGACGACCGGTCTCGCCCGTGCGACCGATGGCGCATTCGTCGCACAGGATTATGACGAGCTGGTCGATTCGCCATTCGAGATCGGCACCCATCGTCTCTTCACCTTCACCGTCCACGATATTCCGCACGAGATTGCGCTCTGGGGTACCGGCAACGAAGATCCGGCACGCATCGTACGCGATACCGAGCGCGTGGTCGAGACCGCCGCCACGATGTTTGGTGGTTTGCCGTACACACGCTATGTTTTTCTTCTGCACCTCGTCGATGGGGCCTACGGCGGGCTCGAACATCGTAACAGCGTGACCAACATCGTCGATCGCTGGAGTTTTCGCTCCGCACGCGGCTATGAACGCTTTATCGCGCTGATGTCGCACGAGTTCTTTCACGTCTGGAATGTCAAACGCATCCGGCCACAGCCGCTTGGCCCGTTTGATTACCAGCGTGAGAACTATACGCGCGAGCTGTGGGCGATGGAAGGGATGACGAGTTATTATGACAATCTTATCCTGCTGCGCGCCGGGCTGACCACCCGCGAACATTATCTCGAATGGCTCGCCGACGATATCCTCAAGCAGGAAGCACTGCCGGGGCGCAGTATCCAAAACCTCGAGACCAGCAGCTTCGATGCCTGGATCAAGTACTACCGGCAAGATGAAAACAGCGCAAACAGTAGTGTGTCATATTACTTGAAGGGCAGTCTGGTCGCACTGTTGCTCGATCTCGGCATCCGCGCGCAGACCGCTGGCACATATTCGCTCGATGATGTGTTGCGGCGGCTGTATGCCCAGGTGACGACGACCAACGCTGGCTACGATGAGTCCAGCGCGATCCGCCAGATCGTCGAGCAAATCACCGAACACGATTGGGGGGCATTCTTTGCTGACTACGTGCGTGGTACCGCCGAGCTCGATTACCGCAGCGCGCTCGCCAGCGTCGGGCTTGGCATGGCGTGGGGGCACGCGCGCACCAGCGCCGAGGGTGCGCCGGCCTGGCACGGGCTGACGCTGCGCGGTGAATATGGCCACAGCAAGGTGCTAGCGGTGCGCCGCGATGGCCCGGGCATCGCCGCCGGGATCTATGCCGGCGACGAGATCATCGCGATCGATGGCACCCGCGCCGACGAGTACCGGCTCAACGAGCGGGTAGCCGAGCGCCGCCCCGGCGACACCGTTGTTCTCAGTGTCTTCCGCCGCGATATGCTGCTGCACATCCCGTTGACATTGGCGGTTGCGCCGCCCGACACGCTGCGGTTGCTGCCCGACCCCGCGGCGACGCCCGAGCAGATCGCGCGTCGGCAGGAATGGTTGGGCGGGACGGGGTAGGGACGCAGCATGCTGCGTCCGTCCCCCGTCCCGCCTGCGTCCGTCCCCCGTCCCGCCTCTCCTACCCTGTGGGGACGCAGCATGCTGCGTCCGTCTCTCCCGCCCACCTATTTCCCGCTGCGCAGCGTCGCCACCAGCAGGTCGCGGTTCATGCGCGAGATGTAATCGAGGCTAATCTCTTTCGGGCAGGCGGCCGAGCACTCGCCGAGGTTGGTGCAGCCACCAAAGCCCTCTTGCTCCATCTGCGCCACCATGCTCAGCACCCGCTGATCACGCTCGACCTGGCCTTGCGGCAACAGCCCGAGATGCCCGACCTTGGCGCTGGTGAACAGCATCGCTGAAGCGTTCGGGCAGGCCGCCACACACGCGCCACAGGCGATACACGCCGCCGCCTCAAACGCTTTGTCAGCGTTCTCCTTCGGGATCGGCAGCGCATTGGCATCGGGTACACCACCCGTGCCCACCGACACGTAGCCGCCCGATTGAATGATCCGGTCAAACGCGCTGCGGTCGACCATCAGGTCGCGCAGCACCGGGAACGCCCGCGATCGCCACGGCTCGAGCACCAGTGTATCGCCGTCCTTGAAGCTGCGCATGTGCAACTGGCAGGTGGTAGCAGCGTGATCGCCACCGTGCGCCAGGCCGTTGATCATTACACCACACGAGCCACAGATCCCCTCGCGGCAATCGTGCTCAAAAACGATCGGGTCATCGCCCTTCAGGATCAAATCCTGGTTCAGCCCATCGAGCATCTCGAGAAACGACGAATCCGGGCTGACATCCTTCACCGTATATGTTGCAAACGCACCCTGGGCAGCGGTGTTCTTCTGCCGCCAGACGTTGAGTGTCAGGTTCATTCTTACTCCGTTATTTGTAGCTGCGCGTCGCCAGCTTGACGTTTTCGAAGACCAACTGCTCCTGGTGCATCACCGGTGCTTCGGTCTTACCGCTGTACTCCCAGGCGGTGACGTGCGCAAAGTTGGTATCATCGCGCCGGGCCTCACCGTCTTCGGTCTGGCTTTCGACACGGAAGTGACCACCACAGCTCTCGGTGCGCTCCAGCGCATCGAGGCACAGCATCTCGGCCAGGTCAAAGAAATCGACCACACGGCCAGCCTTCTCGAGCTCCTGATTGATCTCGCCGTTGCTGCCCGGCACCCGTACATTGCTGAAGAACTCGGCGCGCAACGCGGGAATACGGGCGAGCGCCCGCCGCAGGCTCGCATCGCTGCGCGCCATGCCGCACTCGTCCCACATCAGCTTGCCCAGCTCACGGTGGAAGCTATCGACCGTGCGCTTGCCCTGGATCATCAGCAACCGCTGCGCGCGACTCTCGACATCCTGAGCCGCCTCACGGAACGCCTCGTGCGTCGTGTCGGCCTTGGCCAGATTGCCCTGCGCCAGGTAATC
>JAYUYF010000242.1:0-4761 GCA_043752605.1 Roseiflexaceae bacterium | reverse complement strand
ACGAAAGCACAATATATTGAGTTTCTTGTCAGTACTCCGGTAAATTACACCTGTACCTATCTTGCAGATCATATTTCTGGTATACGTCACGATAGTATCTCCGATTTTCTCGCAACGGAGCGTATTACCGCAGAAAGCATCTGGAAACATGCGCAACCGCACATCGATAACACCGAATCAAGCTATCTTATTGTTGATGATAGTGTGCAGGAAAAACCATATGCCCGCGCAATTGAGCTTGTCTATCCACATTATAGTGGGAATGCCCACCGTGTCGTGCGTGGCATCAATATCGTGAATCTGGTACATAGTTCAGGAACTGGTGAATATTATCCGATTGACTATCGTATCTATGCTCCTGAGTACCGTCGTGAAACAAAGAACGATTACTTTCTCGCTATGCTGAAAGATGCGTTTGAGGTTCGTCAGATACAGGCAAAATATGTGCTTTTTGATTCCTGGTATGCGAGTGTCACGAATTTGAAATACATGCATCAACACAAGCGTATCTTTTACACTACGCTTACGGAGAATCAGTTAGTTAGCCTGACAAAAGACACAGGATATGTTCATCTCGATATGCTTACATGGAATGAAACACAGCTGATAACCGGTCAATCAGTACGACTCAAGGAGCTTCCGTTCCGCGTTACCCTTTTCACGGTGGTTGCCAAAAACGGTGACATTGATTGGGTTATTACGAACGATCGCGATCCTGATTTGACAATCACGAAGGCACGTCGGCACATGGTTGTCCGATGGGATATCGAATGTTTCCATCGTGAGATTAAACAGCTTACGGGTATCGAGAAGTGTCAATGTCAGCGAGCATGGGCGCAGCGGAACCATATTACCTGTTGCTATCATGCATGGCTCGCACTGAAGGTTGCGGCGACCAAACTTAAGACAACACGCTATCAGGTGCAGCAAAATCTCTTCTCACACTATCTTCGTGCTGAGTTAAAGAATCCGCGTATTCGTGCGCTCATAGCAGCATGAGTGATGAAATGATGAGCGAAAGTCCTGTTATCAATCTGGTCATTCTATCCAACCACATTCCCTGTGGCAAGATAAATGCCACTATCAGGCCACAACCGAGCGCTCAAGCGCAGGTTTGCTTTGTTGATACAGTTTCACCGTTTGGGCTGCCTTACGACCGGCGAGGAACGCGTGATCAGAGTTATAATATTCCCACTCGCTATAGCGCCCGGCGAGCACAATCTGATGCTCCGCGAGCCAGTTGCGGATCGTATCAACACTCTGCTTGCGCGTATGGTCATACACTACATAGGCATACGGCATATCAACTTCATTCGCTGCCCAGATCGCATCATCGGCAGTGATCAGACCAACGCGTATACAATCATCGATACAGCGCTGGATGAGCGCATCATCCTCGACTGGCAATGGCTTATCTGGCCCGTAGGTGATTTCACAGGTGATGCCAAAACCACCTGGTGGATTACAATGCGGGCTGGCGTTACCCTGGACAAAGATTCGATGGAAAATCGTATCCTCAGGGTAATAAATCCAGTGTTTTTCGGTGACCTGTTCACGCCCAATACCAAGATTGACGCAACGTACCGATGTGTGCCGCAACGCGGCCGCTGCTGCGTGGATCTCTGGTGGCGCAGCGCGCCCAATGCAACGCACAAGTTGCGGCAGTGGCATCGTACTCACCAGCACATCATACGACTGGACTGTACCATCGTCCAGAGTCACGGTACGCTGCTCAGGTGCCACTGCCGTCACACGCGTACTGAGCTTGATGTCACCGTGCAGGTGTGGAAGAAATCCCTCCATGAGCGCCTGAAAACCACCGCGCAGCGGGTACCCAAAGCGTGCATTCGGCCCCATCGGTGCTGTCGAGGGCGTCAATGCGCCCATAATCATCTGGTTGAGATCGGGCATCGGCACGCGCCCACCAAGCCAGGAGGTCTCCATTTCGCTCAATGGAACTGCCCAGATTTTTTTGTTGTAGGGTATTGCAAAATGCTTCGCAATGCCACTACCCCAGACTCGGTAGATAAAATGTTCAAAATCTTCGCCGCGCGCATTGCTCTGACCGTTTTTTCCGTTAAGGCCAGCAGATGCATGCCCATTACCGCTTGCGTGTCCGTTTGCGTGACCATTTGACGTAGAACTTTTGTCATCACCATAGCGTGCAGTAATTGCACCCATCAGGCACTCAGCAATCACCTCAGCCGGCAGACCATACAGCGAGCCTTGAAACGGGTACCGCGTATAGACATTATGACTGTAGACCCACGCTTCACGATTCTGCCAGTGTACGTTATCGCCGAGTAATTGCGCATACATCTCGTGAACATACGGGTCATTGGAGAACATGATATGACCAGCGTAGTCAAACGTAAAGCCATTTTCTTCGATCGAACGACACCAGCCGCCAATAGTAGCGTGCTGCTCAATGATTACAGCAGGCGTATCAAGATGATACGCCGCGCTCAATCCCGTTGGTCCAGCGCCGATAATGATCGTCTTTGCGGTTTCCACAATCTTGTCCTTCTATTGCTCATGCTACCGAGCGTAGCGCGGCCAGTTCTATCAGCCTTGTCATCGCTGCCACAGTACTATCCCAGGATGTTGCTGCAACCGCTGCACCTGCGCCAGTCAACCGTTCGTGCCGTTGTGATGCACTCTCACACAGTGCCTGCTCGCACGCGGCAATAAATGCCGCGGTATCTTCTGCAATAGACACAATATTGCGATAACTATTGACAACATCGACGATAGCTGTCGAAACCACCGGCTTCCCTGCAGCAAGATACTCAAGCGTCTTTGTAGGGCTGATATGACGCGTTGCTTTATTGATCGCAAACGGCAACAGACACACGTCCCAGCCACTGAGATACCAGGGTAGCTGGTCGTATGATTTTCCGCCTAGATAATACAAATTCGACCGCCGTGGCAACGTTGCCGGGTCGATTTTGACGATCGGCCCAATGAGAATGATCTGCCACTCCCGATGTGCGTCTGCCAGTGCGGCTACTAGCTCGATATCGAGCCGCTCATCGATGACCCCGTAAAATCCAAGACGTGGTAGCGGAATGCGCTCCTGGTCAGCAGGGGCTGTGAGCGGCTGTTGGGCCTGCGTAAAATGCGCAACATCAACACTACTTGGGAAACAGTGTACATTGTGATGCCGATCACGTTTTGATTCGTACAAGCTTTTTCCGCCTGTCAGAACCAGGTCAGCGCAATCGAGCAGCCGAGCCTCGCGAGTACGCAGTTCGGGCGGGGCGTGTAAGAACGAAGCCAGATCATCCATACAGTCATAAATGACCGCACGTGGTGTCAGCTCATCGAGAACTGGCACTGCCATTGGTGTATAAAACCAGCAGTCGTATGCTCCGATCTGGTATGCTTCACGCACCATCGTGACAACCGCCTGCGTATAATCCTCGGCAGTTGTAAAAAATCCCGCAGTATAATCGGGCGTGATAAGACGGCACACCATATTATTTGGTGCAACAGCCCGCATTTCAATATGTCGTGCGGCACCGGGAACGTGGAGCGGCTCTTCGATATAAAAGACCCGCCGTTGTTGAGCCAGTCGGCTCAGTATGTGCTGGGGTCGCTGGTAGACAAAATCCCAGCGCAGATGGGAAAAAACCAGCAGGTCGGTTGTAGCATTCATACATATCCTTGTGATATTGTTAGTTATCACAAGGCAAGTTGTATGCCAAAATCGCACATGTTGTCGCTACAGTGGAAGTGATGTTAGTCGCCCCAGCGCGCGATCATCGCCGCCGAGCGGGGTGCGAGGATGACTGGCTGCCCGGCGGCCAGTGTTTGCTGGCGCACACGGTGGTCTGCGGCAAAACTCCAGACATCCGTCGGACCCTGCGAACTAAACCCCTCAATCGTCAGGTCGAGCGGTCGTGATTGCGTACTATGGTTGACAAGCACCGCCGTGATTGCCCCATCGTTGCGGCGCGCGGCCACCAGCGGTAGCGTGGCGTCGTCTGAGCCCGCATCGAGCAATCTGTTCCCAAAACGCTGAAACACACGGTAGGCCTCGAAAACGCGTGTCGGGCGCGGGTCATACGAGATCTGGCCAAACAGGCCAATGCCCTGCGCGCTGATCGCTCCCAGACAAAAATGGGTCACAATCTGCGCCTCGGCAGCGATCAGGCGGCCGAGTACATCCGTCCACCACAACGCGTTGAGATGTGAACTGGTGCCACTCTCACGATCGACGCGTCCAGTCCAGTCGGAGTTTGCCTCAGTACACGCGATCGGGATCCGTTTACCACCGGCGCTGACATCGACAAGTTGACGCAAACTCGTCATCGCACGCGTCCAGGCGGGCGGCTCGGCCAGCAGTGCGGCGGGCGTGGGCGGTGGGTCACCAAACGGGTAACGGTGAAACGAGACCATATCGATATCGCCCGCCATCGCCTCAAGAAAGCCCTGCATCCACGGGACGCCTACTGCGTCGACGGGGTAGCTCGTCGGGTCGCTGTACTGGCTCGTCTCTGGCCCCATTACGATGATCGATGGGTCAACCGCGCGCATCGCTGCACGAAAGGCACGAAAATCATTGACATAATCCGAGACATTGTACACATCACGGTTGCGCTTGCGCACAAACAGGTCGGGCTCATTGCCGATCGCCCAGTACCGTACACCGTACCCGCGCTCGATGTTGACCAGCCGCACCAGCGCGGCGGCCTCAGCAGGCGTGCCATCAAACAACCGTACGTGGATCAGCGGCGTAATCCCAAACCGCTGGCACGC
>JAYUYF010000241.1:0-1793 GCA_043752605.1 Roseiflexaceae bacterium | reverse complement strand
AATCGGCGCTCAGCCAGCGGCCACCAAGATTGGCGCGCAGCTTGACGGGATCTTTCGAGAGCCAGCCGCCATCGGTGATATTGCCACCGCCACCCATGCGGGTGAAGCCCGGGCCGACTTTGTTCTCGCAGTAAGCATCGACATCTTTTGCGCCGTAGCCTTCGTTGAGCCGCTGGTGCCGGTGTGACTGTTCGAGGATCATCAACCCACCGATGCTGAGCGGCACATCACCGAGCGGTGTCCAGGTGGTGAAGAGTTGCTGCGTGCCGCGCCCCATATACACAATATCCATGTGCGGCGGTGTGCCGCGGCCGGGTGCCACCGCGCGTACCCAGGTAAAATCATAGTGCCGTACAGGTGCGCCAAAGAACAGCTCCCAGAACGCCATCATGCGCCCGCTGTAGAGCAGTTGCATGGCCTTCGGATTGTCGAACGCCAGATCGGGCTGGAACGCCAGCCGGCTGCCGCGGCGCGCCTTGGCGGCCATGGGCGGCTGCTCGGGCTCCAGATGGCCGGCGGCGGCCAGCCGCTCGACCATCACCCGCCGCACACCCAGCACTTCGTCGCGGTCAAGATAGCCGGGCAGGTACAGGTAGCCATCGCGCGCCATGCGCTCGCGCAGCGCCGCCGGATTATCGGCCACATCCGTGGCGGGTTCGAGCAGGCCAAATGCCTCGGGCGCGGTGCTGATCGGCTTGTGCATCGCCGTGAGCGGCGGGTAGCTGGTTGTTGTGGTCATGATGATCTCCTGTGTGGATTGATCTGTTGCACACAGTGTACAATTGTGTACCATAGCGTGCGTGGTGCAAACTTGGCGATTCTGGTCATCGGCCAGGCGTGATGATGCGCAAAATGGGCAAGAATGGGACAAACCGATGACGAGCGACCGACTCTTTTTTACAAGCGAAGCGCGTACTCCGCTCGGGCGGCTGACGCAGGCGGGCGCGCTGGCGGATAGCCGTGGTGTGCAGCGCCCGCGCGTGCTGGGCAGCTACGCGCTGGTGTATATCACTGGCGGAAGCGGCCGGTATACTGATGACGTGCAGCAGCTGGCGGTCACGGCGGGCGATATGATCCTGGTGTTCCCCGAGATCGCGCACCGCTACGGGCCGGGGGCGGGCGAGCGCTGGAGTGAGGTCTATGTGGTGTTCGACGGGCCGCTGTTTGATCTGTGGCGCGCGGCCGGGCTGCTGGATCCGGCGCAGCCGGTGCGGCGCTGCGAGCCGGTGGAGCTATGGGCGCGGCGGCTGGCGCTGCTGATCGGCGCGGCGCACCCGGTCGGGTTGCGTGAACGGGCCTACGAGGTGGCGCGCTTTGCCGCGTTGCTGACCGAGATGCTCGGCGCGCCAGATGCTGCACTCCCGCACGAACCGACCTGGCTGACGCGCGCGTGTACCCTGCTCGCCGAGACCGATGCGCCGCTGTCTGACGTGGCGGCCCAGCTTGGTGTGGCGTACGAGACGTTTCGCAAGCGCTTCCAGCAGGCCACCGGCGTGGCCCCCGCGCGCTACCGCGCGCAACGGCGGATCGATGCCGCCTGCGCGTTGCTCCTGCAGAGCGATGCGCCGATCCGTAGTATCGCACTCGAACTCGGCTTCACGGATGAATACCAGTTCTCGCGGCGCTTCCGGCAGCTGGTGGGCATGGCACCGCGCACCTTTCGGCGGCAGCCGCGGCCGGCTGGGAGTGTGATGGTTGCGCTGTAGCACAGGCCAGCAACTACCGTGTACCCTTGGAGCAAATCTTCGATACGTTACGGAATAAGCGATTGCGCTCCCCCTCTCCCGTTCTGG
>JAYUYF010000240.1:0-4766 GCA_043752605.1 Roseiflexaceae bacterium | reverse complement strand
GCCAAATACGGCTGCGGCAGTCAACGCCATATTCCGTACGGGTAACGTGAGTACTGGCCGGGCACCTGGCGGGCGTGGCCGCGGGCGCGTTGCCGTGCGGCGGGCAGTGTTTTTGCTGGCACGTGCGTTCCATGCTGTATCCTCCGGGACGGCGTGCGCGGCCGTAGCTGCTTCGGTGGCGGCGTGTGCCGCACGTGGTGCTGCAGCCCGGCCAGTTACTTCGGCGACAAACGCGGCATATTGCTCAACCGACGCGGCGCTCCCGGCAAATGGCTCGCCGTGCGCCACCGCTTGCCGCAGCCGGTTGGCTTCGAGCGCGATATTGCGCTGCGTGGGTGTCAGCAGCCCACGTGCGAGGGCGGCATCGGCGCGTGATAGCCAGCCCAGCCGGTCGGCGTCAATCTCGGCGCGCACTTGTGGATCGAGCGCCGGGTCACGCCGCAGCATCTCATCGATATGGTCTTCGAGCGCACCGTGCAGCGTGATCATCGCCAGCCCGAGCGTTGCTTCGTCATCACCGGCGCGGCGCAGCAGCGCGTGGCCACGGTGGAGCTTGTTGTCGATCGTCATTGCCTCATCCGATCAGCTGGGTGCCGCCCATATAGGGCTGCAATACGTCGGGCACCACAATTCGGCCATCTTCGCGCTGGTAATTCTCCATAATTGCGATCAGCACACGCGGCAGCGCCAGCCCGGAGCCGTTGAGCGTATGCAAATATTCGGGTTTTGCGCCCGGTGTGGGCCGGTAGCGCAGATTTGCGCGCCGCGCCTGATAATCGACAAAATTCGCACAGCTGCTCACCTCGAGCCATTCGCCACAGCCCGGTGACCACAATTCGAGATCGTACTTCATCGCTGCGGTGCCGAGATCAGCGGTACAGAGCTGCAGCAGCCGATACGGGATGCGCAATCCCTGGCAGATTGCCTCGGCATCGGCCACCAGCGTCTCGAGCTCGGCATAGCTCGTCTCGGGGGTGACAAACTTGACCATCTCGACTTTGTCGAACTGGTAGACACGCTTGATACCACGTACATCACGCCCGGCGCTCACCTGCTCGTTGCGCCAGCACGGTGTATGCGCCACGTGCTTGATCGGCAACTGCGCCGCATCGAGGATCTCGTCGCGGTACAAGTTGGTGACGGGCACCTCGGCGGTGGGGATCAGCGTCAGATCGACACCCTGCACGCGAAACAGGTTCTCGCCAAACTTTGGCAGATTCGCCGTTCCTACCAGGATCTCCTCGCGCACGACATACGGTGGGATGACCTCGGTGTAGCCGTGCCGTGTAGTGTGCACATCAAGCATCCAGCTGATTAGCGCGCGCTGCAAGCGCGCTCCTGCCCCCTTCAACACAAAAAAGCGGCTGCCGCTCAGCTTCACGCCACGCACAAAATCGATGATATCGAGCTGCTCGGCCAGCTCCCAGTGTGGCTTTGGCGTGAAGCTATACGCGCGCGGCTCACCCGCAGTACGCACGATGATATTGTCTTCTTCGCTCGTGCCATCGGGCACATCGGCGTGCGGCAGATTCGGCGCAATCAGCATCTGGTGCTGCAAATCGGCTTCAACGAGCGCCACATCCGTATCGAGCGCGCTGATCTGATCACCGAGCGCGCGCATCTCGGCGATCCTGGCCTCACGCGCGGTCGCGTCTTTCATCTGGCTGATCGCCTTCGAGACCACGTTGCGTGTCGCCTTCAATTGCTCGACTTCGCCGAGGATCACGCGCCGTTGTGCGTCGAGCGCCAGGATTGAATCGATGATTGCCGGATCCTCACCGCGCCGCACGACCCCAGCTTTCACAAGATCCGGCTGCTCACGGATAAGCCTGATATCTAACATCGCCCGCCTCTTGTTGCTTGCTGCTGCGGTAATTATCCCGGATGAAACCCCCTCCGTCAAGCCCGCCATCAAGCAATTTAGAACACATGTTTGATTACGATGGCGTGTAGAGCTGGAGAGACGCAAAATTCTGCGTCTCTCCAGCCCCTTACATCCGCGTGTAATTCCAGCTTTGCATCACACCGTCTTTGTAGGGCGCAATACCGTGGAAGGTCTGCGGCGAGGGGTCGAAAATCATATCGATCCAGAGCTTGTCGTTATCCCACATATTGAGTGTGGGGATAGTGCTGATCGGCACCCACTCAAGCGCGCCCTCGGCGTTGCTGGTGAAGGGCGTGCCGCTCCAGCTATCGATGCGAAAGATCATCGCAAACCAGTCTTCGTCTTTTTTACCAAAGCCGGGCCAGCTGACCGTGCCGCGCAGCACCAGCGTCTCGCAGACGATCCCGGCCTCTTCGAGGATCTCGCGGCGCATACCCGCCACGATATCTTCATCGGCTTCGACCTTGCCACCCAGCCCGTTGTACTTGCCAAAATGCAGATCATCCGGCCGCGCATTGCGGTGTACGAGTAGCACTGATGCACCATCAGGTGACATGACATAACCAAGTGTCGCGAGGATCGGGGTATACGGGGCCATGGGTTGCTCCTGTCACCAGAGCGCCGAGATGCCCGCCGCGCCTGCGTGGTACTCATCGATCCGGCGGCGCGAGCCAGCATCGAGATCGGGCGGCAGGGCGTCGAATGCGAAATAGCGCGCATCGGCAATTTCGAGCGAGCGCGGCGGGTTGGGCTGGGCGTCGACGCGGCAGACAAATACGGTAATGTAATTGGTGAGCGTACCACGAAACGCCTCGTAGACACCCAGCACACGTTCGACCCGTGCGGGCACACCGGCCTCTTCGTAGCATTCGCGGCGCGCGGCTTCCTCAAGCCGTTCGTGGCGCTCGACGCCGCCACCGGGCAACACCCACGGCGTCGCACCGCTACGATGCCGCACCAGCAGCACGTTGTCATCGCGGATCGCCAGCGCGCGCACGCCGATCAGCGTCGGCTGCTGCGCATCCCACACCAGATCGCGGGCGATCCGTGCGAGGGCATACACCGGGCCCAAAATCTGTTGTTCAAGGTGGCGCATACATTTTAGTATACCGCAGAAATCGCCGCCGCGTAGGGCCGAAGCATTCCCGGCGGCCCGCAAGCCGCCGACGGAATGCGGCGCCCCTACTGCCAAACACCCGTGCTATACTTGGTGAAATCAGTACGGTGGAGGGATGCGGTATGGAACTGCGGACGCGGATCGGGGTAATCACCAGTGGCTCGCTCGTCGATGGGCTCGCGGCGCGGCTCGATGGCGGGCGGCAGATCGAGGATCTGCGCGTCGGCCAGTTTGTTGTGGTGCGGGGCGAACGTAACGAGTTCTTCGCGATGGTGACCGATGTCGTGCTCGACTCGACCAACAAAAAAGTGCTGGCCGACCCGCCCGATGGTGATCTGTTCTTCCACGAGGTGCTGGCCGGTACCTCGACGTACGGCACCGTCGAGTTGCGCCCGATGCTGATGCTGCCACGCGATCTGAACGAGGGATTGCGCCCGCCAAAGACCGTCCCACCACACTTTGCCCCCGTACTCGAGGCGGATGAGAGCGATATCACCCGTGTCTTTGGCACCGAAGACGAGGGCCGCTTCGAGATCGGCCGCCCGCTCGATATGGATGTGCCGGTCTGTATTGATCTGGGTCGGCTCGTCGAGCGCTCAAATGGTGTGTTTGGCAAGAGCGGCACCGGCAAGAGCTTTCTCACACGCTTGCTGCTTTGCGGTGTGATCAAAGCCGGTAAAGCCGCCAATCTGATCTTTGATATGCACAGCGAATATGGCTGGGACGCGACGACCGAAGATCGCGGCATGGTCTTTGTGAAGGGTCTCAGCCAGCTCTTTCAGAGCAAAGTTCAGATCTACTCGCTCGACCCCGAGACGAGCCGTAAGCGCGGCGTGCGCGTCGATGCCGACGTGATGATCGGGCTCGACCAGATCGAAGTCGAAGATATCGCGCTGCTGCAAGATGAACTCAACCTGACCGGCACCGCTGCTGAGACTGCCGCGCTGCTGGTGGATCGCTACCACGACCGCTGGCTCAAGACATTGCTGACGATGGATACCGAGGCGATTAAGGCGTTTGCTGAAGAGACCAGCGCGCACGCTGGCGCGGTGACGGCGCTGAAGCGCAAGCTCGAACAGGTAGCGCGCCTCTCGTTTGTCCACGAGAAACCGCCCACCGATGCGATCGAGCGCTTGATCGAGAATCTGGCGCAGGGTAAACATATTGTGCTCGAGTTTGGCCGCCACAGCAGCACACTGGCCTATATGCTCGTGGCCAATATCATCACGCGCCGCATCCACCGCCGCTGGGTTGATCAGACGCAACGCTTCCTCAACACCAAAAAAGAGAGCGACCGGCCGCAGCCGTTGATGATCACGATCGAAGAGGCGCATAAGTTCCTTAACCCACAGGTCGCCAAACAGACGATCTTTGGTACGATCGCACGCGAGATGCGCAAGTATAGCGTCACGCTGCTGGTCGTCGACCAGCGCCCCTCGTCGATCGACTCCGAGGTGCTCAGCCAGATTGGCACGCGTGTGACGGCGCTGCTCAACGATGACAAAGACATCGACGCGGTGTTCACCGGTGTCAGTGGTGGTGCGCAGCTGCGCTCGGTACTCAGCACGCTCGACACGCGCCAGCAGGCGATGGTGCTGGGCCACGCGGTACCGATGCCGGTGGTCGTGCGTACCCGATCGTACGACGAAGACTTTTACCGCGCGATGGGCGCGCGCGGCGTCGATACCCCGGCCGAGCGTCGCCAGGCGTTCGACGAGGTCGAGGATTTGTTTTAGGGCGGCGGCTCGCCCCGATCCGTCGGGG
>JAYUYF010000239.1:0-11210 GCA_043752605.1 Roseiflexaceae bacterium | reverse complement strand
GTATTATACCACATATCCGCCGTTTGCTCTGGCAAAATCAAAACACATGTTCACATCATATGCGGCCTCCCAGCATGGTGTAGCGGAAGCAACTGGTGAGATGGTCATTGACCATACCCGTAGCCTGCATCATTGCGTAGCAGATCGTCGGCCCGACAAACGCAAATCCACGGCGCTTCAGATCGGCGCTGATCGCCTGCGAGATCGGCGTAATCGCAGGTACCGCAGCGTGCGTCGGCCACGCGTTCTGGATCGACTGCCCGCCCACGTAGGCCCACAGATACGCGGCAAAACCACCATATTCCTGTTGCACGTCCAGAAACCGCTGCGCATTCTTGATGGTTGCGGCGATTTTTACACGATTGCGCACAATTTCCGCATTCACGAGCAGTGCCGCTTGCTTTGTGGCATCGTAGGCCGCCACGCGCTGCGGGTCGAAGCCATCAAACGCCGCACGGTACGCAGCCCGTTTGCGCAGGATCGTGATCCAACTCAGCCCGGCCTGTGCGCCTTCGAGGCACAGGCGTTCAAACAACGCATGTTCATCGTGTACCGGCACGCCCCACTCAGTATCGTGATACGCCACGTAGAGCGGATCGCTGCCGCACCACGCACAGCGGTTCAGCGCGGCATTCTCTATTCGCAATCTTTAACTCGCAATGCAAAGTCGTACATGTGTTTTAATTTCACTCGACAAGCCATAATGAGTAGAGTATAATACGAAGTACGAGTTTACGTGATTAAGACGGAGGCCCCATGGAGATCGGCATCATTCGGCCGCGCAGCATCACCGAGGAGATGCGCACCGCATACCTTGAATATGCGATGAGCGTCATTGTCTCACGCGCGCTCCCCGATGCACGCGACGGGCTGAAGCCGGTGCAGACGCGCATCCTCTACGGGATGTGGGACATGGGTATCCGTGCGAACCAGCCCTACAAGAAGAGTGCCCGTATCGTGGGCGATATCCTCGGCAAGATGCACCCGCACGGTGATAGCGCCGTATACGATGCGCTGGTGCGCCTCGCGCAGCCGTGGAACATGCGCTACCCGCTTGTCGACGGGCAAGGCAACTTTGGCAGCGTCGATGGCGATCCACCGGCCGCGATGCGCTACACTGAGGCACGGATCTCGCCGATCGCCGAGGAGATGCTCGCCGATATCGAGAAGAACACCGTCGACTTCCGCGATAACTTCGACGGTACCTTCCGCGAGCCGACGGTGCTGCCCGCGCTGTTGCCCAATCTGCTGCTCAACGGCGCAACGGGCATCGCCGTGGGTATGGCCACCAATATCCCGCCGCACAATATCGTCGAGCTGTGCGATGCAATTATGTACGTCATGGACAACCCCGAGGCGACGGTCGAAGACCTGCTGCCGATCATCCCCGGCCCCGATTTCCCGACTGCTGGGATGATCCTTGGTAGCCAGGGAATCCGCGATGCGTACACCACCGGCCGCGGCCATATCACGCTACGCGCCAAGGCACACATCGAAGAGGCGGCACGTGGCGCGTTCAATATCGTCGTCACCGAGCTGCCGTACCAGGTCAACAAGGCGCGCTTGCAGGAGCGGATCGCCGAACTGGCGCACGAGAAGAAGATCGAAGGCGTGCGCGATGTGCGCGACGAGAGCGACCGCACCGGCATGCGGCTTGTCATTTTGCTCAAGCAGGATGCACAGCCGCGCAAGGTGCTCAACGCGCTCTACAAGCATACGCAGATGCAGACCACCTTTGGCATCAATCTGCTGACGCTCGTCGAGGAAGGCCGCCAACCGCGGCTGCTGACGCTCAAGCGCATGCTGCAGGAGTATATCGAGCATCGGATCGTAGTCATCCGGCGGCGTACCGAATTCGAACTGGAGCGCGCCCGCGCTCGCGCGCATATCCTCGAAGGCTACAAGATCGCGCTCGATAGTCTTGACGAGGTCATCCGCACGATCCGCGAATCGCGCAACGCCGATAGCGCGCGCAACAACCTGATGCGTGGCTTCCGCTTCAGCGAGATCCAGGCGCAGGCGATCCTCGATCTCCAGTTGCGGCGGCTAGCACAGCTCGAGCAGCGCCGGATCGAAGACGAGTACCGCGAGATGCAGAAGCTGATCGCCGATCTCGTCGACATTCTGACCAAACCGGCGCGCGTGATGCAGCTGATCACGGCCGATCTGAAGATGCTCAAAGAGAAGTATGGCGATGCGCGCCGTACGCGGATCATCCCCGACGCCGATGGCGAAGTCAGCGATGAAGACCTCATCCCGGATGTGCGGGTGCTGATCACGCTCACCGATCGTGGCTACATCAAGCGCCAGATGCCCGATACCTACCGCACCCAGCGCCGTGGTGGCCGTGGTGTGATCGGCGCGCCGACGCGCGAATCGGATGTGGTGCGGCATATCTTTAGCTGCCAGACATTGCACGATCTGCTGTTCTTCACCGATCGCGGTAAAGTGTACCAGCTCAAGGCGCACGAGGTGCCTGATGCCAGCCGCCAGGCCAAGGGGCTGCCACTGGTGAACCTGATCTCGCTCGAACCAGGTGAGCAAGTCACGTCGGTGGTGTCGGTGCCGAGCTTCGAGCAGGCGACGTACCTGATCATGGCCACCGTACGCGGTAAGATCAAGCGCACATTGCTACGCGAATACAGCCAGGTACGCTCGAACGGGCTGATCGCGATTGGGCTGGAAGAGGGCGATCTGCTCGGCTGGGTCGCGCTGACGCACGGCCACGAGGATGTCTTTATCACCACCGCGCGCGGGCAGACGGCGCGCTTCGCGCAGGAGCACGTGCGGCCGATGGGGCGGCCAGCCAGCGGTGTGATCGCGATTAATCTCGATGACAATGACCGCGTGGTAGGTATGGGGCTGATGCAAGAGGAGCGCTCGCTGTTGGTGGTCACGTCGATGGGCTTTGGCAAACGTACGCTGTTGACGGATTACCCGCCCAAGGGTCGTGCCACGGGTGGCGTCGTGACGATCAAGTTGCGCCCGGGTGATGAGGTGGCTTCTGCACACGTAGTGGGCCAGGAGACGCTGCTGACGTTTATCTCCACCGGCGGGATCGTGATGCGCACCGAGACGTCAGGGATCTCACAGCTCGGCCGCCTGACGCAAGGCGTGACGCTCGTTAACCTGAGCAAAAATGACCGCGTCGCCGGATTGTCTGCTGAGGAGCCGGAAATCGCGGGTGACCCGATGGCCGGGCTGCAGCCGTAAACGGTATAACGGCGGGGGATAAAAAAATAAGACCCCAAGGGTTTTGGAAACCCTTGGGGTCTGGTATTTTACTTCCGCCGCCGTTATACCGAGGCTGATCGATTACTAAAATAGGCGCGTACACGGCGCTCAAGCTCTTCGTAATCAAATGGTTTGGAAAGGTAATCATTTGCGCCGTTGCGCATCGCCTGGCGATGGACATCGGGCGTGCCAAATGCGGTGATCAAAATGACATACACATCGGAGTAATCGCGCCGAATATTGCGGATGAGTTCCATACCATCCATGCGCGGCATGTTCATGTCGGTGATAACCATATCGGCGGGCTGCTGCGCCAGATATTCGAGCGCGGCCACACCATCTTCCGCCTCGTGTACCGTATACCCACCATTAATCAATAGAAATTTATACAGACGCCGCGTCGCTGCATCATCCTCGACGATCAGCACGACCTGCTCGCGTTCTTCCATTGGCGACGAGCCGCTGGTCATAATTGTCTCCCGTCTACGACAGCTGGCGCGAACACGATGGCTGGAAGGTATTCTGCGCTGCTACTTCGAGGCGCACAAGTACTCTCTCGGGTATATTACCACGAATCGCACCGCGCAGAAGATGCCGCAGCAGACTGTCATCAAGACGTAACGCCCCGTATCAACGGTAGGTTGCCAGATCGCGCTCCTCGATCGTCGGCATAAAGCGCGACATCTCCACCATCTTAAAAATCTTCTGATGGTGCGGGCTCAGGTGCATTGCAAACAGTTTGTAGCCCGCCTTGCGCGCCGCCACGACAAACTTGAGCAGCGCCGAGATCCCGGCCGAATTGATAAACGCGACGTTGCTAAAATCAAGTACGGTGATTGGGAACATTGTTGTACAGGCAGCCTCAATCGCTGCGGCCGAGATCGCGTCGACACTGTTGGTCATAATATGGAGTACAGCAACGTCGCCAGACTCCTCGCGGCGGATCGCATCGGTCGTCATCAGGCGTCCCTCCGGTACAATTTGAGGATCAGCGTGGTTCCCTGCGCAGTCGAACTGACCTCGCAATCATCGACCAGCGCGCTGATCAGATACAATCCAAAGCCACGGTGCATACCGCTATCCAGATTCTCTTCGCGGACGACGTGTGGCGAGAAATCGACCGCCTCGACGCCACTGCCCTGATCGCGGACGCGGATCTCGAGCCGGTCTTGCTCCAGCAGAAACGTCACTTCGACCAGCTTGCCATCCGCGCGCTGGTTGCCGTGATCGATCGCATTGTTGACCGCCTCGCTGACCGCTAATTTTAAGTCTTCAATCCGCTCTGGTGCAAATCCCACCGCCTGGCCCAACTCATCTGCGCTGGCGCGCACAATGCGCTCGAAGATCGGGTTCGAGGGAATGTTAATGAGCACGCGTTGCATGCATTACCTCCCCAACTACTCCCGCGCCAGTGCGCGCACGTACAGTACGCCGACCCGATTGCTCAGGAGCCTCCTGTTGCGCCAGATATTCGTAGCGCCGCAGGTAGGCTTTGCCAAGCGACGCATTGCCGACCTGCAAATACGCCGCGCCCAGATGGTAGAGCGCCTGCATATGGCGCGGATTGCGGCGCAACACGCGCTCGAATAGCGGGATAGCGCGCGTTGGCTCCATCGTCTCTTTATAGCAGACACCCAGCATAAAGGTCGTCTCGGTGTCATCCGGCCAGTTGATCAGCACACGCTGGAGTTCGAGTACAGCTAAATCATAGCGTGCACGCCGAATATACATATAGCCAAGATCATACCGCAGCGAGTGCATCTCGGGTGCGAGTTCGACCGCGCGCCGCCAGGCCGCCAGCGCCCACGGCTCGCGACCCACCGCGCTATACAAGAACCCCAGCAGGTAGTGTGCCTGAGCATCGCCGGGAGCGAGCTGGACGGCACGCTCAAGCGCCTTGACCGCACCAATCGGCTTGCCAATATCGTACAACAATTTGCCCATGTGGAGAAACAGTCGGCCGTCATTCCCGTGACGACGCGCGCAGGCAAACAGGATTTCATAGGCATCACGTGGGCGGCTTTGCAGCTTACGAATCGCGCTAATCCGAATCCGGGCATCCACATAATCCTCGTGGATCGCCGGAATCTGCGCGTACATCTCGGCCGCCTGATCCAGTTGTTTCGCGCGCGCGAGCAGATTCCCGAGCATGAAACACGCATGATATTCCTGTGGCCGCCACTGGAGCAGCGCCCGATAAATACGCTGGGCTTCATCTTCGTAGCCCTGCTGCTTGAGATCATCGCTCAGCCGATAGTACCAAAGTGAAACTTCTTCTTCCGAGCGGCTGATCAGCGGCTCATCCTCCATCTCGGGCGAGACGAAGGTCGGCTCGACGCGCAGCGCATCGGTAAAGCAACGCTGCGCAAGCTCGTGCGCGCCGTGGCTCTGATGCATCAAGCCCATGTAATAGCGCGGTTCGGCGGCCTGCGGGCGGGCATTGCAGGCCTGATCATAGTGAATATAGGCGCGCCCGGCATCGTCGAGCCGCTGGTAGCAGCGCCCGAGCGAGAAATGAGCCTCGTACAGCCGCGGATTGTGCGTCAGCGATTCTTTGAGCGCAGCAATCGCGCGGTCGATCCGGCCCAGCGCCGCAAACGCCACGCCCAGATTGTAGTGCGCCTCGGCAAGTTGCGGATCGGTGTGTACGGCTTCGAGATACTCGGCGAGCGCCGCATCCCACTCCTCGCGAAAGCCGAGCGCGTTGCCGATATACAGGTAAATAATCGCGCGCTCGCGGTCGTAGATTTGCGCGCGATCCTCACCTTCGATATACGCGGCGATCAGGGCGGCTTTGAAGTGCTCGATCGCCTCCGTGTAATCAGCGCGCAGGTACGCACGGATGCCCTGGCCAAAAGCTGCCCCGAGCCGCGTGCCGAGCATGAACCGCTCGCTCCCCATGAACGTATCGAGGTCCAGCGGCATAAAGATGATGGGTTCGTGCACAGTCATCATAGCGCCTGATCTGCTGGCTGGCCCACCGGGCCAGGATCCCGATAATCCTCTACCGCATCGCGCAGCTGCGCGAGCAGATCGCGCCCCAGGCCGCGGCCAAAACGCGCCTGCGCCACCGCACCGATCTCGGGCACGGCAGCAGCCCAATCTTCACCTGTGGCACCCGCACCAGGCAACACCAGCGCACCCCAGAGCTCGTGCGCCCGCATCACACCCAGCACCTCGTCGGTAATCGTGCGCAGTTCGGCAGCCGGGCTCGCCAGCCGGCGCCGTAGCGCCACCAGTGTCACGTCATCCGCCTGACCGCCGCCGTTCCAGCTGCGCAACTCCTGGAGCAGGCGCGCCACCAGCGTGCGCGGCCGTGCAGGGGCGTGGTCGGCCAGCAAGGCCGTCAGCCGCTCGTAGCCGTACAATTCGCCACGCGCATCTTCGGCCTCGACGACACCATCAGTGTATAGTAACACCAGCGTGCCGGGTGCGATAACCGTACACGCTTCATTGTACTCGCTGTCGCCATCCACGCCGAGCGGCATACCCGAGAGTTCGATTTCATCCACTGTGCCGTTGACGATCACCGGATAATTGTGCCCGGCATTGGCGAAGCGGAGCACACCCGCCTGCGTATCGAGCAGCGCATACAGCATGGTGATCATCCCCTGCGGGATCTCGCTGATCACCGAACGATTCACGGCCGCGAGTGTCGCGGCGGGGCCGTCACCGCGGCGCGCATCGTGGCGGAATACCGTACGCGCTACGGCCATGCGTAGTGCTGCGGGCAACCCCTTGCCCGAGACATCGCCGATCATGATACCGCGCCACGCGCCGCCGAGCGCGAGAAAATCGTACAGATCGCCGCCAAGATCACGGGCGGGCAGCGAGACGGCGCTGATCTCCCAGCCGGGGAGACGTGGCACCGCCTCGAGCAACAGGCCTTGCTGGATATCGCGCGCGAGCAGTAACTCCTGCTCGATTTCGGCACGTCGTTGCGCACCGGCATCGGGTACCACCACAACAGATACGGGTGGGCGGCACGGGCGGCGCAGCGCCTGATGCGTCTGCACCGAGGCGCGGTAACGTGCATACTTCACAGCCCGGCCTCCGCAGCGTGCAGATCATCGATCCAGGCTAGACACGCCGCGCGTAACCAGTCTGCGGTCACACCATCAATTTCTGCATCGGGGGCAAAGGCTTCGAGTTTGCGTAGCGTGGCGCGGCATTCGCGCTGCGCGGCGGCCCGCCGTCCGGTGCGGCGGTAGACATCGGCCAGGTGAAATGACGGTGCGGGTGCGGCCGAATCGAGATAGCGGGCGCGATCGAGTGTGGTGGCGGCGGCTTCGAGCAGCCCCTGCCGCAACTGAATTGTACCGAGCAGCAGGTAACCAACGGCGCTCATCTCGTCGTCCGCGAGCGCGCGTTGCACCACCAACGCCGCAGCCTCCAGATCGCCGCGATCGGCGTGGGCACGCGCACCGGCGAGCAGATCAGGTGGTGTGGCGGGCGCAGGCGTGGGGATAGGGCCGCACCGCTGCTTCGGCCCCTGTGGGGCCGCACCGCTGCTTCGTCTATACAGCTCCGCCTGTGGGGCCGAAGGCCGTGATGCTGCCCGCCGTTGATACACAAATGCGCCCGCCACCTCGCGCACCGCAAAGCCATCAAACACATTCCAGAGCGTCTCGGAGAACCCCAGCAACAGCAAGCCATCTTCGGGCAACAGCTCGTGAAAACGGGCGAGCAGTGCGCGCCGTGGTGCATCAGCAAAATAGATCATGACATTCTGGCAGACAATCACGTGCGGTCGCCCGAGCGATGGCGGCGATGGATCGAGCAAGTTGTGCTGCTCGAAGCGCACCCGCGCCTGCAATTCGGCGCTGACCTGGTAGTCATCACCTACCACGGTAAAAAACCGCTGCAGACGTTGCGCATCGATATGCTGGAGCGACCGACCGCGGTACAGCCCGGCGCGGGCGCGCGCGAGCGCCGCGTCACTCAGATCTGTACCCAGCACCAGCACCCGGCTCGCGGCCGCGCCGAGTGCCTCGCAGGCGCTGATCGCGAGTGTGTACGCCTCCTCACCTGTGGCGCAGCCCGCGCTCCAGATCCGGATCGGCTGATCGGGCGGCAAGCGGCTGGCGATCTCGGGCAACAACACATCGCGTAGCGCGCGAATCTGGGGCTGATTGCGCAGAAAATAGGTCTCGTGGTTGACGATCAATTCGATCAGCCGCTGCCGCTCGGCTGGTGCGGTGCTCGCCTGCGCAATGTACGCGGTAATCTCCAGTTGTAGACTGGCCGCGCGCTCGTGCAGCGCCGCGAATAGCCCGCGCTGCTGAACTTCATCAAGCGCAAATCCGCACTGCGCGGCGATCTGTTCGCCGAGCAATGCTACTTCGGCGAGATGCTGCGCATCACGGGTTGTTACCTTTAGATCACTCACATCTCGCTCCTGGTCGTGCTCAACTGGCCAACACATAGCGCGCAACACGCTCGATGATCCGGTGCGCGATCTGTGTCGGTGCAAGTACCGCGTCGACGGCCTGCGCCTCGATCGCCGCGCGCGGCATGCCAAAGATTGCACACGATGCTTCGTCCTGTGCGATGGTGTAGCCACCCGCGCGCCGCACCGCCAGCATGCCCTCGGCACCATCGCGGCCCATACCGGTGAGCAGCACCGCCACACATGGCGCGCCGCTCGCCGCCGCCGAGCGCATCGCCACGTCCACCGAGGGTCGTGATTGCGTATGTGGTTCGTTTGCCAGCCGCACCGTACGCTGGCGCGTCACGCTCAGGTCTTGCCCATCTGGTGCCACCAGCACTTGCGCCGGGGCCAGCAGCGTGCCCGCACGCGCCAGTTGTACTGGCATTGCACAGGTGCTCGCCAGCCACTCGGCCATGCCACTGCCAAATCCGACGGCGATATGCTGCACCACGATCACGGCAGCGGGCAGATCGGGCGGCAACTCCGACAAGATCTGGTAGACGACACGCGGCCCACCCGTGCTCGCCCCGATCACCACCAGTGGCACCTCGACACGCGGCGTAGTGACCGGCAGATTCAGTGGCCCGGTGCGCGGGAGTGGCCGTGATTCATCTTCGGCGGCGCGCCGCCTGCCGCGCAGGTGTGTCACCACACGCACGCGTGCCAGCAGGCGCACGCGGCGGACGAGATCATCGGCAGCGCGCGCAAGTGCCTGCGGGTCAGTGCCGCGTGGCTTCTCGATGACATCGAGCGCGCCTGCCCCTAGCATCTTAAAGGTCAGATCGACATCTTTGCCGACCAGCGATGCTGTCAACACCAGGATCGGCGTCGGGCAAAATGCCATCAGTTGCTCAGTCGTCGCCAGGCCATCGAGCACCGGCATCCAGACATCCATCGTCACTACGTCCGGGCGCAACCGTTGCACAAGCGTGATCGCCTCACGACCATCGGATGCTTCGCCGACGACCGTAATTTCGGGGTCGCGTGCCAGCATCGCGGTGATCGCTCGCCGCATGATGGCCGAGTCGTCGACGACGACAACACGGATCGGCGTCTGCATTATTGCATCTCGAGGATCAGTTTGACGCGGTTTGGCAGATTGAGCAGGTCGACATCTTTGTTTAAATAATCATCGACACCTGCTTCGAACGCCGCCAGTTTATCTTCGCTCGAGGTGAGCATGATGATCCGCAGATCATCGTGCGCCGGGTCGTTGCGCAGACGGCGGCAGACTTCGTAACCATCGATGCCGGGCATATGGACATCGAGTACCAGCAGCGCGGGTGGATCCTCGGCGATGAGCCGCAGCGCCTCCTCACCACTATGCGCGAGGCGCACATCGTAGCCATACATTTGCAGGCGCATCTTGACGATATCGGTCACCAGTCGACTATCATCGACAACGAGAATCTTTTCGGTCATCGCTTGTTCCCCCGTAACGCTCGTGAACACGCTCAGCCGATCAGCTGGCGGATCGTCTCGACCAGTTTGCCCTGGTCAAATTGACTTTTGACGATATAGGCCTGCGCCCCGGCAGCCAGACCGCGCCGCCGATGCTCGTCGGTGGCCAGGCTGGTCATGATAATAACCGGCGGACCATCTGCACCAAATTCGCTGCGTACCCGTTCGGTGAGGCTAAAGCCATCGAGACGTGGCATCTCGACATCGCTCACGAGTAAATCGTAGGAACCCGCGCGGAGTTTGTCAAGTGCGTCCACACCATCGACGGCGGTGGTGACATCGTATCCGGCGGTGGCGAGGATCGTCCGTACCAGTTCGCGCGTGGCGAACGAGTCATCGGCGACCAGCAATCGATGCCTGACCACCGGTGCAGTACGCGCCACGGTGGCCGCACCGCTACCACGCGCGAGTTGCAGCAGCACCGCCGGGTTGAGCAGTAGCGTGGCGCGACCGTCACCCGCAAGGATCGCACCAGCAATCGCACGGCGGCGCTCGAACAGCGGGCCCAGCGGCTTCACGACGACTTCTTTTTCATCGTGAAGTACATCGACGAGCAGCGCGTACGGGCGTTGTGGTGGCCCCACCAGCACCGCCGGCAGCCGTTTGATAATGTTGATCGGGCGCGGCGCACCACCGCTGATCAAGTCACCTAACCGCAACAGTGGGATCAGGCTATCGCCGCCACCCAGCATCGCGCGACCCTCGACACTCTCCAGACGTTCGGGTGTCACCCAGGTCACGCCGTGGCAGGCCGAGGCAGGAACGCCGTAGTGCGCGCGATCCACTTCTACCAGTAAGACACGGGTGGTGACCATGGTCAACGGCAGCACCAGCGTGATCGTCGTACCACGCCCGATTGCCGAATCGAGCAACACCTGCCCACCAAGCTCGATGATATTGGTACGCACCACATCCATCCCGACACCACGCCCGGAGACATCGGTGATCATTGCGGCGGTGCTGAAGCCGGGCGCGAAGACCAGATCGAGCGCGTCCTGATCGTTGAGCAGCATGGCGGCATCGGCGCTGATCAGCCCTTTGCGCAGCGCCGATTCACGCAGGTGAGCGGGATCCATGCCGCGGC
>JAYUYF010000238.1:0-1795 GCA_043752605.1 Roseiflexaceae bacterium | reverse complement strand
TATCGCCGCTGATCAGCGGCAGATCCGGGTCGAGATACAGATCAAGATGCGTCGTGCTGGCGAGCGTCGTGCGGCACAGATCGACGGCTTCGAGGACGAGTGTGTTGAGCTGTACTGGCGTCGCTGCGAAGCGTCCTTTGCCCGCATACGTCAGAATCTGCTGTGTCAAATCGGTTGCGCGTCGTGCGGCGAGCCGGATGTAATCGAGTGATTCCTGCGCAGCGTTGTCAGTCGGTAACGACAGTGCAATCATCCCGGCATTGCCGACAATCACCGTCAGCAGATTATTAAAATCATGCGCCACACCAGCCGCGAGCATGCCCAGGCTTTCGAGCTTGTGCGCGGCGAGCAACTGACGTTCGAGCGATTGTTGTACTTCTGCGGCGGCCACCCGGTCGGTGATATCGATCAGATAGCCATCATAGTGCGTCGGCTCGCCTGCCATCGTGCGGCGCACGAGCGTGACATCGCTGACCCAGCGCACCACACCCTCGGCGGTACGAATACGATACTCCTGCTCGAATGATGGCCTGCCACTCTGGGCAAATTTTTCGAGATCGGTACTGACACGTGCAAGATCATCGGCATCGAGCAGACCGGCGAACGGTGCCGCGACGCGAATAAGATCGGCGGCATCATAGCCAAATTGTGCAATATTTGATGAGAGATACTCGATCGGCCAGCCGGCAACCACACCGCGCCGCAAGACCACGACAGGCCCCTGCGTAAACAGGCTGCGCTCGGCGCGCAGCGTCACTTCCAGATCGTGGAGTTGGTGCGAAAGAAAGGCAAAACCAAACGCCACACCGATATGATCGGCGAGCAATTCGAGCAATACCAGATCATCGTGCGTCAGGTAGGGATCACCCATCGACTCGATCAGCAGCACACCAAACACCACCCCATCGCGCTGCCGCAGCGGCACGATGATGCCTTGCTCGATCCCCGGCATCGCCAGCAAAAACTCAGGATCATCGGCAGCACGCGGCACAAATGCGGGCAAACCTGTGCGCAAGACGCGCCCGCTCACTGACTGATCGACGGGCACGTGGGTGAGCACCTGACTGTAGCCAATCTGTTCTTGCAAGACGAGAAACTCGCCTTTGAGAAAGTAGACACTGACCAGCTGGTAGCCAAGCGCCTGATGGATACGCTCGACGACCTGCGCCACGATCGTTTGCAGATCGGGCTGGTTGACCATCAGGCGCGCGAGTTGGCGCAATGTGTCCAATTCATGAAACTGACGTTGCGTGCGCCGGGTGAGCGTTGCGTGGTCGAGCGCACGCGTCACCTGCTGCGCCAAGTCTTCGGCCGCGATCCGATCGGCGAGTGTGTAGGGCGTGCTCTGCCCACAGCGCAGAAAACCGACTGCGCCACCAGTATACTCACGCGGTATCAGTGGCACCGTGATACTCGATACAATCTCTAGCTGCTTCATCAGCGCACGATGCGCCGGATCGATCTGCGCCATATCGAGGTAGCCTGGCGGGAGTGTCGGTAAGTATTCGGTACGCTGCTCGCGGATGGCAGCCGTGTACCCGTAGGGCGCATCGGCGGGGAGTTCGTACTGCCAGAGCGCATCGCGGATCGTGGTGAGCGTACCCGCGCCACTCGCGAGCGCCACCCGCTGCAATTTGCCATCTGGGCCGGTGAGAAAGACCGTACACCAGTCGGCAAACTCGAGTACCGCCAGATCGGCGAGCCGCGGCAACAGTGTGGCATCGGTGCCGGCCGCCGTGAAGGCCTGCTGGGTTGCGATCAGTAACCGATCACGCACGTGTTGCTGAAGCGCCGC
>JAYUYF010000237.1:0-11212 GCA_043752605.1 Roseiflexaceae bacterium | reverse complement strand
CACCAAGATCAGCTTCGAGATCCATATCGGCGTCAAGCGTCTCGGCCGGGTAGCCGGTCTTCTCGGCCACCACCGCGACGAGTGCGGCCAGCAGCGGCGCCGTGTGCTGTGCCCCGGCAGCATGTGCAGGTAGCGGTGCCGCGTGCTGTGCCGTATCCTGCGCTGGCGCGGGCGTGGCGGGCGCGGGTAGGGACGCATCACGATGCGCCCCTACCGCGCCCACTGGTGCGAGGAACGCGACAATCTGGCCAAGGGTGCGCAACTCACCCGCCTGCTCGGGGCCAAGTCTGGGCAACGCGGGATAACGCTCCTGGAGCGCCCCGAGGATCTCGACGCGCTTGATCGAATCGACACCAAGATCAGCTTCGAGATCCATGTCGGCGGCAAGCGTCTCGGCCGGGTAGCCGGTCTTCTCGGCCACCACCGCGACGAGTGCGGCCAGCAGCGGTGCTGCGTACTGTGCCGCACTATCCTGCGCTGGCACGGTAGTGGGCGCGAGCGTCTGGAGCGCCGCAGCAGACGCCGGTGTCGCCACCGGTACGCTCTCATGGAGCGGCGCAGCGTGCTGCGGGGCGGGCGTACCGCCGTGGCCGCCAAAATATGGTGCAAACGTCACCGCATCCTCGGCAGGCGCAGGCCACGCCGGCTCGTCCACCGCTGCCGGAATCGGCGTTGTGATGATGACCTGAGGCGGCGCAGCCTGCGGTGCCGGTGCGGATGCCGACGCATGACCATTGTGTTGATGCACGCCATTCACTGCCACACGTGCGGGTTCCTGCTCCTGGAGCGCGGCCGCCACACGTGCGGGCTCCTGGAGCGCAGCCGCCACATGCGCGGGCTCCTGCTCCTGGAGCGCGACCGCCACACGCGGAGAGTCCTGGAGCGGCGCAGCACGCTGCGCCGCTGTGGTAGTGTCTCCGTGTCCACTCAGGTACAAATTATGCAGCCGAATCGTCTCTTGCTGGTGGCTATGAAAGCGCTCAAGACCACTACTTAAGGACTGGAGCGTCGCGGCATCTGCTCCGGTTGCCAGCAATTCAAGCTGCTTCTGTGCAAGTTGGCCAAACAGCCGCGCGTACTCTGCCTGCGTCTCGAGAAATACCCGGTGGGTATCAAACTGCGGCTGTACGACGTCTGTTTTTACTGATTCTGGTTGTGGCATCACAGCCTCCTGGACTGGCGGCTCGGCCGCCTGCGGCGCGACACTGTGGGAGGCAATGTAAGCCGCACGCGTCTTTTCGCTCACAAAATTCCCGCCATTGATCATCACGACCGGCCCGCGTGGTTTTGGGTCGGCAGCGCTGTTCACCAGATAGGTGTCGATGAGCGAGACTGGCACACCCACGACGGCAAGGTGTACGAGTGCCTCACGCAGCTGCCGATCAGCATCGCCGCGCCCGGGATTGGTCGCGATACAGACGTGCGCTCGGTCGCGCAATGTTGCGCTCACCAGACCACACAGTACGTTGCGTGGGCCAACTTCGACAAAGATCCGTACCCCCGCCGCGTACATCGCCTCAACCTGTTGCTGGAAGCGCACCGGCTGCATCAGCTGGCCGGCCAGCATCCGTGCGGCGGCGAGCGGCTCGGTCGGGTAGACATCACCCGTGGTGTTGGCATACACCGGCAGTTGGGCGGCACCAAACGTCGCGCGCCCGACGAACTCGGCAAATGGTCGCTGGGCGTGTCCCACCAGCGGTGTATGGAACGCAGCCGCCACCGGCAAAACCGTTGCGCGGAAGCCGTGCTCGGTGAGCATGGCGCGTGCCGAGGCGATCGCCTGTGTCGTGCCACCCAGTACGACTTGTTCGGGTGTGTTGTGGTTGGCGATCCACACACCTTCGTGGCTCCGCACGAGTTCGGCCACGCGCGCGGCATCGCCGCTCACCGCCAGCATCGCGCCCGGATCAAAGCTTGTACTCGCATCAGCAGGCGGTGCCATCGCCCGGCCGCGCGCATTCACCAGCGATCCAAACGTCTCATCATCAAGCGTACCAGCCGCCCAGAGCGCGGTCAACTCGCCAAAGCTATGACCTGCCAGGACATCCGGCGCAAACCCGGCGTTTGCCAGCGTGCGGTACAAGCCGGCGCTCAATGCACCAATTGCAGGTTGTGCACGATCGGTGCGCTGGAGCGCCGCTGTTGCCGCTGCCGCGTCAGTACCCGGCTGCGGGTACACGATGCTTGCGAGCGTCCGGCCTTCGCTATCGCGGAAGTGCCGCTCGAGCAACCCGAAGGCCAGCCGCACCTCGGGCGTGTTGACCGCCGCCTCGCGACCCATATTCACATACTGTGAACCCTGGCCGGGGAACAACGCCGCGACTTTGCCATCGAGCGCGGCGCGCCGGTAAAACACGCCACGCGGCAGACGCCACTCGGCGGCATCCGCCCGCTCACGCAGCGCGCTGGCGGCCAGGCCGAGTAACTCCTGCGCCTCGGCGGCGCTACTCGCCACAAATCCAATTCGCGGCAGATCCGCCGCCGGGCGATCGGCAACCAACGCAGCGAATGTCGCCGGAGCCGTCCGCAATTCGCCCGCCAGTGCGTCACAACGATCGGCCAGCGCCTGCGGCGTTGCTGCGGCGAGCAACACACTCTGGGCACTCGCGTTGAGCCGTTGATGTGGTGCCAGATCATCGCCGTACTCTTCGAGCACAATATGATAATTGGTGCCACCAAAGCCAAATGCACTCACCGCCGCACGGCGTGGATGCTCAGCACGGCGCATCCACGGTCGCGTCTCGCTATTGATATAAAACGGTGTCGTCTCGATCGCAAATTTTGGATGCGGGTTCTCAACGTTGATCGTCGCTGGCAGTACCCGATGATGGAGTGCCAGCGCGGCCTTGATCAACCCGGCGGTACCGGCCGTCGCCTTGGTGTGGCCGATCTGCGATTTGACGCTGCCGAGTGCAATCCGGCGTTCATTACCCGCTTCGCCAAACACCCGTGCCAGCGCGGCAAACTCGGTCTGATCCCCTGCCACGGTGCCGGTGCCATGCGCCTCGACCAGATCAATACTCGCGGGCGATACGCCGGCATCGGCATACGCGCGCCGCAGCGAGAGCTCCTGGCCCTCTGCGCGCGGTGCGTAGATGCTGCGAAACCGTCCATCACTCGATGCACCGATGCCACGGATGACCGCATACACGCGGTCACCATCGCGCTCGGCATCGGCGAGGCGCTTGAGCACCAGCATGCCGACACCCTCGCCCACCGCCATACCATCGGCCGTTGCGTCGAATGGCCGTGGTGTGCCGCTCTTCGAGAAAGCGGGCGTCTTGCTAAAGCACAGATAGATAAACGGCGAATTGTCGGTATCGACACCGCCAGTAATCATCATATCGACGCGCCCCATCTCGAGCTCGCTTACCGCCATCCGCAGCGCCGCCAGCCCGCTCGCACAGGCCGCATCGACGACGCAGTTCAACCCGCCCAGATCGAGCCGATTGGCAATCCGGCCAGCAATCACATTGCCGAGCATGCCAGGGAAACTGTTCTCTTCCCAGCCGATGTACGCCGATTTAATCCGCGCGATAATCGTCGCGGTCTCATCTTCCGAAATCCCCGAGGCACGTAATGCACGCTCCCAGACCGGATACTGCAACCGTGCGGTCAGCGGTGTGTAGAGCTTCTGGCCACCACAGACGCCAAGAATAACGCCCGTGCGTTCGCGCAATTCTGCCGATGCATCAGCATAGCCTGCGTCTGTCAGCGCGCGGCGCGCAGCCACCAGGCCGAGTAGCTGCGAAACATCCGTTACTTCGAGGATATTTGGTGGCATACCAAACTCAAGAGGGTCAAACGGTACATCGGGGATGAAACCGCCGCGCTTGCTGTATGTCTTATCGGGTGCACTCGGGTCAGGATCGTAATAATCGTCGATCGCCCAGCGATTTGCGGGTACATCTTCGATACAATCGCGCTGCGCGACGATGTTCGTCCAGTACTGCCGTAGATCGGCGGCCTGCGGGAACAGCCCGGCCAGCCCAATAATTGCGATCGGTGTTGCGTGCGAATGTTCGCCGCTCATGGTCGCCCCTTATCTCTTTGCGGTGCTGTGTCGCCACGGTCACCGTACGTTGCAAACTTATTGCGCCTCGCGCGCAAGCCGTGCCTGGATACGCTCTTCAGGGATCCGCTGGACATTCCAGACCAGACCGACCCGCTCCAGCATCCAGATAATATACGAGGAAATATCGATCTGGTACCAGCGCATGCCGTGAAACGCTGAGCGCGGGAAGGCGTGATGGTTGTTGTGCCAGCCCTCACCCATCGCCAGCAACCCGATCAACCAGTTGTTACGACTCGCGTCCTGCGTATCAAACATCCGATTACCATAGGTATGACAGATCGAATTGACGCTCCAGGTAATATGATGGTTGAGAAACACACGTACAAGGCCACCCCACAGCAGTCCGCTCCAACCGCCAATTGCAAATGGGATGATAAAACTGAGCGCGACCCACAGCAGAAATGTCTTGGTGACGCCCATAATCAACCGGTCTTTCAGCATCCACGAACCGTAGGTTTGTAAGTCTGCCGGGTAGCCACCCATAAACCAGCCGGTGTGCGCGTGAAAAAAACTCTTCAATGGACTATGTGGATCATCCTCGTCATCGGCATGCGCGTGATGCTTGATATGCACCGATGCCCATTCAGCCGCCGGACCCTGCAACGCCATCGAGCCAGCGATCAGCAGCAGGACGCGCAGCACAGGGTGTGCTTCAAAACTGCGATGCGTCAACATCCGGTGGAAGCCGATCGTAATACCGAGTAATGTGATCGTAAAACCACCAACAAGCAGCGCAAGATCCTCATACACGAACCAGCTGTTCCAGAGTGAAACCATCGCGTACGCCGTTGCCACCAGTGGGCCAATTACGAGCACAAGTAAGACGAGACGCTCAAACCTATTCGAAACCATATCTAGTCGACACCTTCCGCAGAAATACATACCCTGCTGGCGGACGTTATTCGCCCGTCAATTGAGTATAGCAGCCGTGCGAAGTAAGCCGATTACAGCACAGAAAAGAGCCGACAGGTTTACCTGCCGGCCCGCTACTGGTAGTGTGCGATTAGCGCTACGCGATGATCATGCGCGGATCACGGTGCTTCTCACCCTCTTCAATTAACATAATTGGAATGCCATCTTCAACCGGATAGCGATAGCCATTGCGGCGATTGATCAGCCACTCTTTGCCATCGGTGTCATGCACCAACTCTACCGGCCCCTTATCGCCGGGATCAGCGAGGATGGCCAGCAGTTCCGGGCTAATACTGCGCGTGCCGGTCGTCCGTGTCTCCGCGTTGCCGCCCGGCACCTGCCCGAGCTCAAACACATTATCTTCGCGGTACTGCTTAAACGCTCGGTACCCGATGAAAGCCAGCCCTGCGAGAATGACCAGACCCAGTAATCGTCCAACTACTTTCATACGATGACTCCTTTACGCTGTACAACGACTGATTTGTGCGACAAATGCCGCGATAGCTGAACTGTGTTTGTGACCATCGCGTTCGACGCCGCTGCTGACATCGACGCCCCACGGGCGTACCTGCCCGATCGCATCAACCACATTTGCAGGATCGAGGCCACCGGCCAACCAGATTGGCCGGGTGCGTGCCAGCACGGCTGCCGCCTGCCAGTCTGCCACCACACCAGCACCGCCATACGATCCGGCTACGTGCGCATCGACCAGCAGGCTGACATGTGCTGGATCGCTCGCAATCCAGTCGGCGTCGTGCGCTGCGCCCGCGAGCCGCACCGCCTTGATGATGGGCAGCCCGCTCAGCGCTGCCAACACCGCTGGTGTCTCGTCACCCGAGAGTTGTACCATATCAAGGCCGCATTCGGCAACCAGCTCGCGAACACGCGCGGACTGTTCGTTGACAAACAAACCCACGCACTGCACCGGGCGTCGCATCGCGCGCGCGGCCACGACGATCGCGCGGCCAGTTGTACTGTCGACGCGCCGTTTTGATTCGGCAAAGACCAGACCAATATGCGTTGCGCCGCACGCCACCGCCACCTGTGCGTGCTGTGGCGTGCGGATACCACAGATCTTAATCTGCATCGGTGCCGTTGTTGGCATCGCCTGCCGGTTCCTGCGCCGGCTTACGGCGCCCGCGCGGCTTGCGTGCGGTGTCCTCAGGTGTGGCCACCGGCTCGGGTGCGGCTGCCTCAGCCGCAGGCGTGGCCGGCTTGCGGCGACCGCGCGGTTTTGTCTCGCTCGGCGTTTCCGCAACAGCAAGCACTTCGGCAGCCGGGGTCGTCTTGCGTGCACGCGGCTTCTTCGCCGGGATTTCGGCGACCAGCGCCTCCACGACAGCTGCAGGCATTTCGAGCTCGGGCATCACCGGGACAAACACTTGTGTGTCAATCGCGCTGAAGGCCACACGTTCGTCATCGCGGGGGGTAGCAGCGGGCTCGGCGAGGCGATAGGCGATCCGGTTGCCTTTACCCTGGCGGAGCAACATCCCGCTGTTGATCGCCTGCTTGATCAGCGAGCGCAACTCTTCGTTGGTATGAATGACGCCCGCACCGTTGCGTGCGGCGCGTAGCGCATCATGAATCTGCTGGAAGGCCAGCGGCCGCTCGGTCTCGCGCATCACACGCCGCAACAGATCCCACGCCTCCTCGCCAAATGTCGGCTCGACGGGTGCAACATAGACTGGATCGGCAGCAGGTGTTTCGAACGGTGCAATCACCGGATCGATCACCAGCGCTGGATAATCGACATCTGCCTCGGCAGGAATGACCAGTAGCGGATAATCGGCATCTGGCTCGGGTGGCATAATTGATTCGGGTGTGCCGGGAGTTAATTCAGCCTCGACACGATCAAGAAGTGCGGCAAAGATCGCTGCATCGTTGGCCTCATCGCGGCCGGAGTTGCCCGCATTGATGACCGGCTCGGCCGCCGCGATCGCGCTGAATTCATCCAGCGCATCGAGTGCATCTGGCGCGTCGACGGCGGCCTCGTCAAAGAGATCGTCCTCAAACTCGTCTGATCCGTTTTCGCTCCCCTGATCGCCATCCGTGCGTTGGCCACCGCGCCGCCGCCGCCGCCGCCGGGCTGCTTTACCATCGATCCGCTGCTCGGACGCGGCGCGGATCTCGGCGGGCGAAAGATCTTCCTTGAGTTCCTGGGCAAATTGCGAGAGCGCCAGCGGGTCTTCTCCTGGCAAAAATACCTCGTTGACCGTCCCGCTGGTGAAGACCTGCACCTTGCCACGCTGCTCAGCTTCGACGACAAAATCCTTGAATTTGGCAAATGGCCGTCCGGCGGCATCTTTGAAGCGGCTCTCGCGGAAATCACTCATCAGCTCCTTCATGAGCAATTTGAGCGACCCAAACGAGCAGACGTAGCCACGCTCGCGCGCCAGTTTGACCGCCTGGACAAGCACCTCGTAGACCTCATCGCCACTGGCATCGGCAGCCACTGGCTGCTCGACCGGTGCCGGGCTCTCGATCGGGATCGTCGCGATGATCGGTGCCGGAAGCTCGCGCGGCGGGCGCGCCTCGCGGAAATCGCGCGGCGGGCGTGCCTCACGGAAGTCACGGCCATCGCGATTCTCGCGGAAATCGCGCGGTTCACGGAAATCACGGCCATCGCGGTTTTCGCGCGCCTCACGCGGCTCGCGGGTATCACGCACGCTGCGCTGCTCGCGCTCGGAGGAGAACTCGTACCCCTCGCGGCCCTTCTCGGGCATCTTGGCCTGCGGCGCGTCCTGATACATCGGCTGTGGCTTCTTGCCGAGCAACTGCTCGTAAAAGATAAACTCGTCTGCGCTCTGTGCAAGATGCGATGACGCTGCCCCGCCGACACCAATAATCGTGACTTCTTTACCCTGCTGCCGGATGCTATTGACGAGCGGGATGAAATCGCGGTCGCCGGTGGCGAGCACAAACTTGCTAATGTTTGTGTTGGTAAAGAGGGTTCGCATCGCGTCGATGCAGAGGTTCATATCGACGCTGTTTTTGATCGGCCGACCGGTGCGCCCGATATCCTTATCATAGTAGTAGGTAGGTACGTACATCGGCTCGATACCGTTGGCGTACAGGGCACTTGTGACGCGGGGATACCGATACCAGTCCGCATAGGCGCGGGCAATAACCACCCGTCCGACTTCTTCGATCCGATCCATGATGATTTCGAAATTGGGGTTCACATCGAGCTTATCACGTACGCTGACGTAGACATTCTCGAAGTCGATGAATACCGCTACATCGACACGCTGCTGTTCACTTGCCATTGTTTGTTGTCTGCACTCCCGCTGCCGCACGCGCGAGGTGGCATTCCGCCACAGCCAGCAGATATTTTCGGTCGCGCCGCTCGCACGGAGATCGGGAGCCGGGCCACATCAAAAAGATCCGCAGAGCTGTGCTGCGTGGCGCTACGCGCCGCCGCCCACCGCTATGCTCTTCCAATACACATCTTCCAAGATTGCCGACGCACAGAGTACGACGACCGCTTACGCTCATACTATAGCATCGGAAACTGGTCGGCGCAACCGATCACACGCGCCCATGCGCAGCAATCTGTCGCCGTTTTCGAAAAAAGACAACCTTGTCATCGTGTTGTGCCGTGAAGTCGCGTTGTATGCGCAGCACTGGTCGAATTGCCGTACAGGCCGCACGGCTCACACCGCCTCCCGAGAAGCCACCCGTCGGTGGTGGGTTCCTCAGACGTATGTTTGATGGCTAGCGCGGCTTGACGCACGCCGCACGGCGTGCTACATTTGCGATACAGATACGACGGAGCAATACAGTGCAGCAAACCAACGACAATCTGGCCCGCACCACCTGCCGCGCCCTGCGGATGATGCGTGTGCTCGCCGTCGGTGTGTCGCTGCGGTAGTCGTACCTTTCTCAGCGAGATACTGGCCGCGGGCGATTGGCGCTCGCGGCCTTTTTGTGTGAAAGCGCAGGTGTGACCATGACAGAACCGATCCTGGTGGGAGTGGCGTGGCCGTACGTCAACGGGCCGTTTCACGTCGGGCATATCGCGGGGTGCTACTTGCCCGCCGATATCTTTGCGCGCTACCAGCGGCTGCGCGGTCGTGATGTGCTCATGGTCTCGGGCAGCGATTGCCACGGCACACCGATCACGCTCGCTGCCGAGAAGGCGGGCGTCGCACCGCAGGCGGTGATCGCCGAACATCATCCGAGCCTGATCGCAACGCTCAACACACTCGGAATCACGTTTGACCTTTTCACACAGACCTATAGCGAGAACCATTACCGGGTGACGACCGACGTGTTTCGTCGCTTGCACGACGCGGGCTATATTTACCGCGAGACGATGGTCGGCAGTTATTCCGAAAGTCTCGGTCGCTTCTTGCCCGACCGATTTGTGCAGGGCACCTGCCCGTTCTGCGGCTTTGCACGCGCACGCGGCGACCAGTGCGATAACTGTGGCAAATTGCTCGATCCGCAGCAGTTGATCAACCCGCGCGCGACGCTCGATGACGCGCCGGTTACGTTTCGTGATACCGAGCACTGCTTTCTCGATCTGGCCAAACTCGAACCGCTGCTCAAAAGCTGGCTGGGCGGCGTCGACCGGGGCTACTGGCGCGCCAACACGACCGCTTTTACCCAGAACTGGCTGAACGAAGGGTTGCACGGCCGCGCGATCACGCGTGATCTCGAATGGGGCGTGCCGGTACCGATCGACGATCCAATCTTTGACAATAAGCGGATCTATGTCTGGTTTGATGCCGTGATCGGCTACCTCTCGGCACCACAGGAATGGGCCACACGGCGCGGGACGCCCGATGCCTGGCGACGCTGGTGGGTACCGGGCGCGAGCGAGACGCCACCACGGATCTACAATTTTCTCGGCAAAGACAATATTCCGTTCCACACCATTATCTGGCCGGCGATGCTGCTCGGCCACGGCGGGCTGGAATTGCCGTACGATGTGCCCGCCAACGAATTCCTCAATCTTGAGGGCGAGAAAATGAGCACCAGCCGCAACTGGGCGCTGTGGATGTCGGATCTTGAAGCGCGCTATCAGCCCGATCAGCTGCGCTTCTATCTGACGGCCAACGCACCCGAGACGCGCGATGCCAACTGGAGTTGGGCCGATTTTGTCCAACGCAACAACAGCGAACTGGTGGCCAACTGGGGTAATCTCGCCAATCGCGTGCTGACGATCGCGCACAAACATTTTGGTGAAGTGCCGACGCCGGGCGCGTATAGCGAATCGGACGAGCGGCTAGTCGCGGCCACGCAGACCGCATTCGATACCGTGACCGAGTTACTCGAGACGGTGAAACTGCGCGCGGCGCTGACCGAGTCGCTGGCACTATCGCAGACTGCCAATCAGTATTTGAGCGAGCAGGAGCCGTGGAAGCTGGTCAAGACCGACCGCGAACGCGCTGCAACCGTGCTGTTTGTCGTTTTGCGCACTATCGATACGCTCAAAATGTTGCTCGCACCGTTTCTGCCCTTCAGCAGCGGCGAGTTGCATTGTACGTTTGGCTACACCGATACGATTGCAGCAATGCCAGCGATTGTCACCGTCGATGGCTTTGCGGGTACGACGCGTCAGATCCTCACGGGCGAATACCCGAGCGGCGGCTGGGCACCAAGCGCATTGCCCGCTGGCCGCCCACTTGCTGCGCCGACGCCGCTGTTTCGCAAACTCGATGAGAGCGTCGTGGCCGAGGAGCTTGCACGGTTGCGCGGAGAAATGGTGTAACCTGCTGTGCGTGGCTGCGTAGCTAGGATGGTGGCATACTTGTACGAGGAAATCTTATGATAAGCATACTGCTATTCGGTGGACTGATCGTGATCATGCTCATCATCGGTCTGATCAGCTTCATGATTCTGCGCAATGCTGGACAACACGAGCGACACCGTACTGGCGGAGGCAACGACCCGGGTGGCTGGCATGCGGGATCGCCGGTTGGTGCGGCGAGCAGCGCTTCGCACCCTAGAGCAAATCCCCGATTGGTTGCGCCCGGCTGACCTCACCCCCCGGCCCCCGCTCCCATCTGGAGAGGGGAGCGCAATTGTCGACAGGTTCAACCGTTCTGAGATTCGCTGTAGCGGTAACCCTGGCACGCACCACAGTCGCGATGGTTCGAATGACAATGATGGCGCCGCAGGTAGTGATTCCGGCGGTGGCAGCGATGGCGGTGGTGGCGGTGGGGATGGCGGTTAGTAGGGCCGAAGCATTCGCACGAGTGTTGCAACACTCGTGCGAAT
>JAYUYF010000236.1:0-11225 GCA_043752605.1 Roseiflexaceae bacterium | reverse complement strand
GCGCGTGGCGTGGGGCGCGTGTAGGGCCGAAGCACTTATACAGGTCTTGCAAGACCTGTATAAGTGCTTCGGCCCTACACGCGCCCCACGCCACGCGCCCCCACACCCCCCAAATCTTTGCTACAATGCAAACGAACCTGGAGCAATGCCGCTTGCTACAGTGAATCTTGTAGCCGTGCAGTATTGCGGTATTGAAGTGTAAAACGTGAAACAGTCGCAGCCAACAATTCTTGCTCTGGCAAACCAGAAAGGCGGGGTCGGCAAGACGACGACCGCCGTCAATCTAGCTGTCGTATTTGCGCGCACTGGTCTACGAACGCTGTTAGTCGATTGTGATCCGCAGGGAAATGCGACGACCAGTCTGGGCATCAAGAAGCGAGATCTCGCGGCAACCAGCTACGATCTGCTGGTCGAAGGTGTTGCGGCAGCGGCGGCAATCGTGCCGACCGGGCGCAACCGGCTCGACTTGATCGCAGCCGATGATCATCTTGCGGGTGCGATGGTCGAGCTTGTCGATCGTGAGCGGCGCGAGTATCAACTTGCGGGGGCACTGCAAAGCCCACGCGGCTACGATCTGGTATTGCTCGATTGCCCGCCCTCACTTGGATTGATCACCATCAATGCGCTTGTGGCGTCACGTAGTGTGTTGATCCCATTACAATGCGAATATCTTGCGCTCGAAGGACTGGCACAATCGAGTGTGTTCGTGAGAGTCTCAATCCGCAGCTGGGGATTATCGGTGTCGCGATGACGATGTTTGATGGGCGCACCAATCTGGCGCAGCAAGTTGTCAATGAAGTACGGCGGTTCTTCCCAAAAAAAATCTGCGATACGCTCATCCCGCGTAGTGTGCGCGCGAGCGAGGCACCGAGCTATGGTCAGGCGCTGGTTGAATATGATCCGGCCAGCCGTGCTGCACTGGCATACCAGACGCTGGCCGCCGAGCTTGCTGGCCGGATCGAGCGAGGTGCACTGTGAAGCGGCGTGGTGGGTTGGGTAGCGGTCTTGATGCCTTGCTGGGAGCAGATGAGAAGCGACCGCTTGTGCGCGAGGTGTCCGTCACCGAGATCGTTGCCAATCCGCGCCAGCCACGGCTCACGTTTGATGATATACAGCTCGATGATCTGGCGGCTTCAATTCGCGAACACGGTATCATCCAGCCGCTGATCGTCAGCGCGGCTCCGGGCGGTTATGCGTTGGTTGCGGGCGAGCGGCGTCTGCGTGCGGCACAGCGCGCCGGGTTGAGCAGCGTGCCGGTGATCGTCCGCGAGACGACGCCGCAGCAGTTGCTGGAGCTGGCACTGATCGAAAATATTCAGCGTGCCGATCTCACTCCGCTTGAAGAGGCGATTGCGTATCAAGCGTTAAAGGATAGCTTTGGTCTGAGTGATGAGGCGATTGCGCAGCGGCTGGGCATCGCGAGCCGGGTGACGATCGCCAACACACGGCGCTTGCTCAAGTTGCCCGAGGCGGCGCAGGATGCGCTGCGCGCCGGGCAGATCAGCGCTGGTCACGGGCGCGCGCTGCTGCGGATCGACACTGCTGCGCAGCAACTTGCGGCGTTGGCAATCTTTGCCGAGGCCGATTTGAGCGTCCGTGAAGCAGAACGGCTGGCCGATCTGATTGGCACCGCAGGCGATGCGCGGCAGGCGCTGGCCGTACTACGGCCAGCACGCGTGAGCGCGGCGGCGGTCGTACCGCCTGCGGTCATCCAGCCAGATCGGCGGCCGCAAGTACAGATTGCCGATCCACAGGATGCTGATGATGCGGCAATTCGGCGCGAACTTGAAGCCTTGATCGGCACACCGGTGCGCGTCGAACGCCGCGAACACGGAGTACGTTTGACGATTGATTTATATGGTGACGAAGCATTCGCAGGATTTGTCGAACGATTGCGACGCTAACCCGGAACGCGGCAAAAGACACAATCGGTTGCTCACTAGGTAGACAACCCTAACACGAATTGCCAGGCAGATGACGGGAAACCTGACTATTGATGGGTGCCAATCGCGAAGAGTTGTGGTACACTTGTTCTGATTTTGAATACGAGTAGATACCAGTGGGACGCGCATGCTGATCGAGCTCAATATCACCGATTTTGCAATCATCGAGCGATTATCGCTGCGGCTCGCCGATGGTTTCAACGTCCTGACAGGCGAGACCGGAGCCGGTAAGTCGATTATCATCGATGCGCTCGGCACACTGCGTGGCGAGCGTCCCGATGCGACATTCGTGCGTACGGGTGCCGATCGTGCGCGGATCGAGGGTGTGTTTAGTACCTCGGATCGGCCCGATCTTGCCAGCGCGCTCGATGAATATGGTCTGCGCGATGATAGCGAGGCCGATGGGCAGGTAATCCTGACGCGCGAGATCAATCGCGAGAGCGGCCGGAGCGTCGCGCGTGTCAATGGGCGCGCGGTCAGCAGCGCAGTACTCCGTGAAATTGGCACCCGTCTTGTTGATATTCACGGCCAACACGAGGGGCTGTCGATCTTTAATGTGCGGACGCACGCCGAGATGCTGGATCGCTATGGTGGTCTGGTGGTGCAGCGCGATGCGCTTGGTGCGCAGGTCGCCGAGTTGCGCCGGGTTCGTGATGCGCTGGCCCAGTTGCAGCGCGCCGCCGCGACGCGCAGCGAGCGCATCGAAGAATTGCAATTGCTGCGCGATGATGTTGCTCAGGCAAAATTGCGCCCAAACGAAGAAGATGATCTGCTGCGCGAACGTGCGCTGGTGCAAAATGGTGCCAAGATCTCCGAGATCGTGGCCGGCGCACATCGGGCGCTGGCGGGTGGCGAAGAGAGCGGCGCGCAGCGGCGGCCCGGGCGCGCCGCTGTCGAGGCGCTGGGCGCGGTGGCCGATGCGATCGCCGAACTTGCCCGGCTCGACCCGGCACAACAGCGGTTGGCCGAGCAGGCGACCGAAGTGCGCTATGCCGCCGAAGATCTGGCCGCTAATGTGCGCGCATATCGCGACGCGATGGAGTTTGATGCTGCACGGCTCGATAAGCTGGAAGATCGGCTGACACTGCTGCGCGAGTTGCAACGAAAATATCGTGGCACAGTCGATGAAATTCTGGCGCGCGCTGCTGATGCTGATACTGAAATCGAACGGCTGACAAACACCGATGAGGCAATGGCCGATCTGTCTTCCCAGGAGCAGCAACTCCTGCGCCGCGTCGGCGAGTTGGCGGGCACGCTCTCACACCAACGGCGTGCGGTCGGTGAGCGCCTGAGCGCCGCAGTACAGGCCAGCGTGCGCGATCTTGCCATGCCACACGTGCGTTTCAACGTCGCGTGTACACAGACCGAAACTGCCGATGGCGCACCCGTCGATGGTCGTACACTTGCATTTGACCGCACTGGTGTCGATCGGATCGAGTTTCTGCTGGCTCCTAATCCCGGTGAGCCGCTCAAGCCGTTGGCCAAGATTGCGTCGGGGGGCGAAGGCGCACGGCTGTTGCTGGCGCTCAAATCGATCCTGTCGGAAGTCGATGAAGTACCGACCTTAATCTTTGATGAGGTCGACGTTGGGGTAGGTGGTCGCGCGGGTGGGGTCGTCGGTGAGAAGCTCTGGAGCATCAGCGAGCATCATCAGGTGATTTGTATCACCCACCTGCCACAGGTCGCCGCGTTTGGCGATGTCCACTACGGGATCGCCAAGCAAGTCGAAGCGGGCCGCACGCGTACGCGCGTCGACCGGCTCGATGACCATCAACGCGCAGATGAGATTGCGGCGATGCTCGATGGCACACCCGTCAGTTCGCACAGCCGCGCGGCCGCCGTCGAGATGCTTGACCGCGCTCGCAGTTTCAAGGAGCGCTCGATGACTGGTGTCGCGCTCTGATCACGCAGCAGATAGATCAGCCGAGAACAGGAGCGTACCTCTTGCCACGCACATCCTCGATCGCCCGCTGGGCCGACCGTATCGCTGAGGGTGGTTGGCTGCTCTCCCTGCTCCTCATACCCTCGTACTTTAATCTGCTCTCGTCGCGTCATTTTGAGCCCGACAAAGCGACGACACTGCGCTCGCTAGTACTGCTGATCGCGGCTGCATCGCTGATCGGCTGGGTCGAGCGACGTGCTGCGCGCGTGCCTGCATCAGCTGATGCAGGTGGCCGCCACCGCTGGTTGCAGCTGCCGCTTGCGCTCCCGGTAGTGCTGTATGCACTGGTCTATATCTTTGCTACGCTCGTCTCGATCGCGCCGGCCGTCAGTTTCTGGGGCAGCTATCAGCGTCTCCAGGGTACGTATACCAATCTCGCGTATGTGGCACTTGGCGCACTGGTGGCGCTTGGGCTACGGCGGCGCGCCCAGCTGGATCGGCTGGTGGCAATCCTTATTCTTGGCAGTGTGCCAGCGGTTGGCTATGGCCTGATCCAACACTTTCAGGCCGATCCGCTGCCGTGGGGCGGCGATGTCGTCACACGTGTCGCCTCGACGATGGGCAACTCGATTTTTGTCGCAGCATACATGATTATGGTTCTTCCCTACGCACTGGCACGTGGCATTGGTGCTATTCGGGCTTCCCGTATCTCATCTGATACGGTTACCGATGATGCAGTCGCACGTGATGCGTGGCTGTGGGGCGTGGGCTATGGCCTGACACTCGTGTCTGCGCTGCCGCTGGCATACGGTGCCGTGGCGTTTGGTGCGGTGGTGCGTACCAGCGATCTGCGTTACTGGTGGATCTATCCCGCCGCGCTGGTGGTCTGCGCCGCGCTGTTTATCCTGCCGACGCTCCAGGCGCATCGTGGTGCGCCACGCGGCCTGCTCGCGCTGCCGTTGCTCAGTACGATCGGGTATGTGTTGCTGCTCGGCTTTGCGTTTGTACTCGGGCAAAATGGTGGCGGTCAGGTCGTCCAGGCACAACCTGCCAGGGGCGGGCTCGAATGGCCGCTCTGGCTTGGGGCCGCCGTGTTGCTCGCGCTGGCGGGCTATGCCGCGTGCGCAGTTGCACCAACGCTTGGGGCGCAACGCGCGCGGCCACTGCTGATCTTGCAGGGTATCGGTGCGCTCGCCATCGCGGCGCTGCTGCTACTCACGATCGCTTTCACCCAGAGTCGTGGACCGTGGATCGGCGGTGGGTTCGGGTTGTTTGTGTTCTTCACGCTGCTGCTGCTCACGGCTGCACGGCGTGCCAGGCTCCGCAATGATCCGCGTGCGCGCCTGTGGCGCGGGCTGCTGGTGGCCGAGGTGTTCGTGGCACTGGCTATCGGCGGATTTCTCGTGGTTTTCAACACTTCAGATGCTCAGGTCTTCACACAGTTGCGCCAGAGCCCGTATATCGGCCGCATGGGCCGCCTGCTCGAGGTGGATAGCGGCACGGGGTTGGTGCGGCGGCTGATCTGGTTTGGTGATGCGCAGGGAAAGGGTGCGGTTGGGTTGATCGGGTCTGATCCGCTGCGCGCGTTGATCGGATATGGTCCCGAGAGTATGTTTGTGGCGTACAATCCATTCTACCCACCGTCGCTGGCGAATATCGAGGCGCGTGGTGCGTCGCCCGATCGTTCGCATCAAATGTATCTCGATGAACTTATTACCCGCGGTGTGGTTGGGCTGGCTAGCTATCTATTTGTGATTGGTAGTTTCTTTCTCCTCGTGCGGCGCGTGCTGCGCGATGCCACCGAGCGCGATGATCAGTTGCTGGCGATAGCTAGTGCATCTGCGGTGGCAGCATTTGCCGTCGAGGGGCTCACCGGCATACCGATTGTGTCGACCTTGATGCTGCTCTGGATCTCCTTCGCCCTGATGGTTGCGGTCGCGCGCATCGCTACATTGGCCCCCGCCCCCGCCCCTGCCCCCGTAGTCCCCGTAGTCCCGCAGCTTGCTGCGCGGGGCAACCGCCGCCAGATTTCGAGCGCCGCACGCCGCACTGCCGGCGGCAACACGGCCGCACCACCTGCAGCCGAGCAGGGTCGCGGCGGTGTCTATGCGCTCTATGCCGCAATTGGCGTGCTGACGCTGGCGATCGCGTGGTCGACAAATGGCGATAATGTGTACGCCGATATGCTGTTTCAACGTGGCCAGGGGTACACCGAACGCGCGAATGCCACGATCGACGATCAGGTGACTGGTGCGAGCTACTATCTCGATGCAATCCGCCTCGAGCCAGACCAGGATTTTTACTACTTGAACCTTGGCCGGAGTATGCTTACGGTTGTATCCGGGCTGGTGCAGGATGGGCGTACCGATCTTGGCAGCGCCAGCGCCGATTCACGGCTTGAAAATTTGCTTTCGCTCCAGGGGCCGCAGGCATTGGCCAGCTATGTCGGTCGTCAGACACCGATGCAATTGTTAGCGTATGCGCGTATTGCTCTCGAGCGCGCTCGTGACCTGGCACCGCGCAATAAGGATCACCACGCAAATATCGCGCGCATGTACAATTTCTGGTATCAGGTCGAGGGGCAAAGCGACAAATCGCTGATGGATCGCTCGGTGGCGGCCTACGCGCAGGCGAGCGCGTTGGCCCCGCAGGATGTCTCGATCCTCAATGAGTATGCGGCGGCGGTGGCGCGCAGCGGTGATACTGCACGCGCACTGGCGTTGCTCGAACGTTCGCAGCAACTCGATCCAAAATATACCGATACCGCACTGCGGATCGCCGATGCACTGCGCCTGCAAGGCGACTTTGATGGCGCGACGGCACGCTGGGTTGCGATCCTTGCCACCAATCCACACGCGCTCGATACGCAGATCGGGCCAGTCATCAATGCGCTCAGGGATCGGCCAGATTTGCTTGGCCAACTCGCCGTTGCCTACCGCGCGCAGATCGCGAAGACACCCGATGATGTCGGGCTGTATGCAGCCCTTGGGCGCGTTGCCGATCGGGCGGGCGATCTGCCTACAGCTGTTGATGCGTTTGGCACTGTTGTCAGGCTCCAGCCAGAGAACCTCGAAGCACATCAGTACTACACGCTGGTGCTTAGTGACTCACAGCGCTACGATGATGCTATTCGTGCGGCCAACGATCTGCTCACGCGGGCACAGCAACGCGGCGTTGCCGCCGAAGATGTTCAGGCGATCCAGGGTCTTATCACACTGTTCGAACAGTTGCGTGGTTGATAACTCAGCCCCGCTCTTCGCAGATCGCACGTAACGGTATGAGCAAACATAATATCTCCCGGTAGTACCGGGAGAGTCGGTTGATCGATGGGTCGCTGTGTCTGCTATGGTGTCACGATGACTAGACCGCGCATCCCGCCATGGCGCGTGCAGTAATAGGCAAAATCGCCCGGTCTGCTGAAGGTAAAGGTAAACGTCTGCCCCTGGAGCAACAGCCCCGAGTTGAACGTGTCGTCGTCTGCCGTGGCGCTGTGTGGCACAATGTCGGTGTTTGTCCACGTCACTGCTGCTCCTACCGCGATACTGATCGGCTCTGGCGCATACCCGTAGCTCTCGATCTGTGCTGGCACCGGCCCGCTGGCAGCAGGTGGAGCGGGCAGAGCAGTGGCTGTCGGTGCGGCGGGCGGCACTGTAGCGGTTGGCGCGGGTGGCACTGTAGGGCTAGTTGCTACAGTCGCTCCTGTTGCAGTTGGTGCGGGCGCTGCGGGCACACTGGTTGCGGTGGCAGCTTGTGTCACACCTGGTGTCCTTGTCACCGATGCCGCTAGGGTCGCTGATGCCACCGGTGTAGCGCTCGCAGTTGTCGTCGCAATTGCTGTGCGTGTGATGCTGGCTTGTGGCGTGGCGCTCGCCACCACTGTGGCCAATGACAGCACGACTGGTGTTATAGACGGTGCTCCAGGCACCGGTGATGCCAGTATTACATCAGCAATTACAGTCGGCGTGCGTGGTGCGCTGGCTCCACAGCCGGCTAACCCGCCGATGATGAGCATCACTCCAATGAATTTTCGCATAGTCTCACCTCTTCGTACTCAAATCAGCCGGTGGCGCAGGTCTGCGCCAGTACTCCTGGTGATTCTACCCGTGCAGGTTCAAGTGCGTATGATCCAGAGATTAAGAGATGTCGCGCGCGTGAAGAGCGGAAGACGGTGAAGTCGAGTTCACCCGGCGCGTGCCCGAGCCCGGTGAGCATCGTGGCTGCTGCGGCGCGATGCTGTGTGCGGTGATTGACGGGTGACGTAGGCAGTGCCACAGCACACGGGCGCGTTGAATTCTCGCAGATCCACGATTGCTAACTGCCGAAAGTTACTCTGCCAGCAATCGTTTGACGGTCGCCACCAGTTCCTCCGAGCTAGTCGGCTTCATCAGGTACGCATCAATGCCACGCCCGGTCACCAGGCGGCGGTCGTCGTCGTAGGCACTACCGGTCAACACGATGATCGGCAATCGGGTAAAACGTTCGTCCGAGCGCACCTGATGCAGAAATGTGTCGCCGTCCATCAGCGGCATACGCAGATCAGTAATGATCAAATCGACCCGTGTACGGTCAAGGTGTTCAAGTGCCTGGCTGCCGTTTGCCGCAGTGAGCACGATATAATCTTCCAGTTGCAGCACAAAGCTCGCCAGTCGTCGGCTGGGTGCCTCATCATCTACAATAAGTATGACCGCCATAAGAGCCTCGCAATCGGTGCCGCTACAGATGTTTGATCAGATTCCAGCGGTTCCCCGACTCGTTGGGAGTGTATGATACTTCATCCATGAGCGTACGAATTAGATACAACCCGTATCCTTCTTCGCGCGGCTCACTGAGATCAGGATCGGCAATTGCCGCCATATTAAACTGCCGCCCGCGATCAACAAGTTCGATCTCGATCCGGCGTGGTTCGGATGCCAGCGTCAACATCACATTGATGCGCTCGCCGGGACTCAGGCTGTAGGCGTGCTCGACGATATTGGTGCAGACTTCGTGCGCCGCCAGTTGCACCCCGTAGATCAACCGCGCGTCCGGGTTGAGCCCTTCGGCATGAACCAGTAATTCGCGGATACAGGCGCTGAGCACACTGAGCGAACGATAATTGGCTGGCAGATCCAGCTTTACCTGGTCGGTGACCGCTGCGTTCATCACGCGACTCCTTTTATCACAACGAGGGTCTGATCATCGTCCTGCGGGTGGCCAGCAGCGAAACGTTCGACCGCCTCAAAGAGTGAATCGACAATCTCACGCGCCGGCCGATCGGCCAATGCGTCGACCATACCAATCAACCGATCATAGCCAAACATATCGGTATCGTTGCGGACATCGGTCATCCCATCAGTGGCGACGACAATCAGATCACCCGGATCGAGCTTAACATACAGGTTTTGCGGCCGCATGTGTTCGAGCACGCCGAGCGCGGTCTCTTCGGCGCGTAGCAGGTACGCATTCCCGCCGCACGGGCGGTAAATTACGGGTGAGTGACCGGCGTTTGCATAGACCAGCCGGTGCTCGCTGGCCTGGTACTGCCCGAGAAAGACTGTGGCAAACTTGCCCATGGCGGTGAAATCATCGTACAGGTCCTCATTTGCCTGCCGCATAATTGCCTCGGGGCTCGGATCGGGCTGAAACGCCGATTTGCTGTGTAATGCGGTGCGCGTCATCGTCATCAGGAGTGCGGCCGGTAGACCCTTGCCCGTGATATCACCGACGGTAAAGATAAACGGTCGACCAGGCGGATTGATATAATCGTAGAAGTCACCGCCGACCTGCGAGGCCGGCCGCGAGCGCCCCGCGATCTCGATACCTTCGATAATCGGCGTATCCTGCGGCATCAGGCTGAGTTGCACGCGCCGCGCAAGTTCGACTTCAGCCTGGAGTCGCGCCTGCGCGATTTGCTCCTGGTACAGATTGACGTTCTCGATCTGTGCACCCGCTTGATCAGCCAGTGCGCGCGCCAGCCGCACATCAGAAGCCGTAAAGGCGCTGCCACTGCGGCTCGCGAGCCCAAGCCCGGCCACAATCACATCGCGGATACGGATCGGTGTGAAATAAATATCCTGCACATGGCTCGGCACGGGATCGGTTCCGCGTCCGTGCGCCAGCAGTACCTCACGCTCGCTGGCGTGTGTCTCCCAGAAGAGCCGCCAGATCAGCGCATCATCAAGCGCGGGCTCGCCCTCCTGCGCAACAAGCGGCTGCGTATCTCCGGCCATGAAGACGACAAAACCGTTGCGCGCCTTGAGCAGCCGTGCCGCCTCACGCGCGAGCGACTGGAGCGTTTCTTCAAGCGTGACCTGGCGGCGCAATGATTGCATCAATTGATAAACGGCGAGCAATTGATCCTGTGTGCTCGATAACTCGGCCGTCAGGCTTTGTAGATCGTCTTCGGCCTCAATCATCGTCGAGAGTAGCACGGCATCAGCGTCGAGGCGCAGTTGCATCGCCTGCGTATCGAGACCCGCCACGCGCAATTCACCGACGATCGAGCTACCCATCCGCAGTTGTGAACTGATGTACTCAGCTGCCAGCGCCCTATCATTTGGCCAGGTGGCCACCGGCCGCTCGTTGCGCCAGATGCCAAAACCCGACGCGCCGGCCGCCAGCCAGGCATCTGCAAGGAGCGTCAGGTGCGTATATTGTACGGCGAGTACACGATCCAGCATCGCTATACGTCGCGGAACGACTCAACCGCGTGCGACTCATCGGCGAAAATGGTAAATGCCTTATCAAGGCGCGTCAGTTCAAAAATCATATAGACTTGCTGCTGCAAGCCGCACAGGTGCAGTTCGCCACCGCGCTGGCGGCAACGCTTCATTCCCTGCACGAGCGTCGCGAGTGCTGTCGAATCGACAAAATCGACCGCTGCCATGCTGACCACAATCAGCGGTGGCGTCGCGCTGGCGGCGCGCTCAAGCCAGTTGCTCACCTGCGGAGCTACATGAATATCGAAGCGGCCCGAAAGTTCGAGCACATTGGCGTCCCCATGTGTATGCGATTTGATGTCCATGATACAGTCCCTTTCGCTTGGTTGCTCGCCTGCTCTCAGGACAGATACTACGGTTGATTATACACGAGGCTATCAGATGCGGTGTGTTGCTCGTGCGCCGCGCGCCGCCGCCACGCTGCCGGGGTCTCGGCCATTAGTCGGAGATCCTCGCGCCAGGTGCGCGTGGCGGTATAATACGCATCGGCGATGAGCACTTCGTCCAGTTCGGCACCCGGATTGGTGTTGATATACCATAATCCGGTCAACCCCGCCGGGCACTCGAACCGCTTACGATGCCAGTTCTCACGGATCTGCCCAACTTCGCCGAGTGTCAATGGTCGTACACCCACCAGATCCAGATCGCCAATGACGACATTCCACAGGGCGGGCAGTCGATCGAGTTCGTAACGCCGCATCC
>JAYUYF010000235.1:0-4774 GCA_043752605.1 Roseiflexaceae bacterium | reverse complement strand
CCAGGCGGGCGCGCACACCCTGCGCTGCGAGTTGCTCGTGCGCGGTGGCGGCGATCGCCAGCTCGCTGCCCGATGCCATGAGCACGACCTGCGGGTGCTCGACATCGCGCAGGACATACGCACCATAACGCAGCCCGGCCGCCGGGCCACCCGTGGCGCGGTCGAAGACGGGTAGCTTCTGGCGGCTGAGGATCAACGCCGTGGGGCCTTCGAGGCGTTCGAGTGCCACCTGCCAGGCCACGACGGCCTCGCTGGCATCACCCGGACGGATGACGGTCAAATTCGGAATAGTGCGCAACGACGCAACGTGCTCGACCGGCTGATGCGTCGGGCCGTCTTCGCCCACGCCGATGCTATCGTGCGTAAAGACGTAGATTGCCGGGTGCTGCGAGAGCGCCGCCAGCCGGATACTGCCACGCATATAATCCGAGAACGTCAGGAACGTACCGCCGTATGCGCGCACCAGCCCGTAGGCCAGCATACCGTTCAGCGCCGCGCCCATCGCGTGTTCACGCACGCCATACCAGAGCACGTGGCCGCGGTTGTTGCCCGCCTGGAAGACGTGGTCGTGGCCGCCGGGCGTCTTCGTGCTCTCGGAGAGATCGGCCGAGCCGCCGATGAGCCATGGAATGCGCGATATCAGGACTTCGAGCGTCTTACCCGCTGCATCGCGCGTGGCCATCTCGCTGCCGGGTGCAAACGTCGGCAGGTCGGCGTCCCATCCGCTGGGCAGCTCTTGTTTGAGCGCGAGTTGCAGTTCGGCATATTCAGCGGGGTAGGCCTCGGCGTATGCATCAAAATTTGCGTGCCACTCGGCGTGAAGCGCTGCACCACGGCGGCCAAAGCCGTGCATATGCTCGCCGACATCCTCGGGCACCACAAAACTCAGCTCGGGGTCAAGACCGAGCGCGATTTTGGTCTCGCGCACGCCATCTGCACCGAGCGGACTGCCGTGGACCTTGCTCGTGCCAGCTTTCGGGCTACCAAAGCCGATCACGGTGCGTACCGCGATCAGCGAGGGGCGCTCATCGATCTGCGCGGCGCGCAGCGCGGCGGTGATCGCGCCCAGATCGTTGCCATCAGCCACTTTCTGCGTGTGCCAGCCGTAGGCATCAAAGCGTGCGCAAACGTCTTCGGTGAAAGCCAGACTGGTCGGGCCATCGAGCGAAATCTTGTTGTCGTCGTACAGATAGATCAGCCGACCAAGTTTCAGGTGCCCGGCCATCGATGCTGACTCGGCGCTGAGACCCTCCATCAGGTCGCCGTCTGAGACAATTGCGTAGATATAGCTCTCAAACAACGGGTAGCCCGGCCGGTTGTAGTGCGCCGCCAGGTAGGCTTCGGCGATCGCCATGCCCACGCCGTTGCCAAAGCCCTGACCAAGCGGCCCGGTGCTGACCTCGACGCCATCGGCCATGTGCAACTCGGGATGCCCGGGGGTCTTGCTGCCCAGCTTGCGAAAGCGGCGCAGCTCCTCGAGCGGCATATCATAGCCCGTCAGGTGGAGCATTGTATACAGCAGCATCGAGCCGTGGCCGGCCGAGAGCACAAACCGGTCGCGCCCGGGCCACTGCGGTGCCTGCGGGTCAAAGCGCAGGAAGTGTTTGAACAGCGCATACGCCATCGGCGCGGCACCGAGCGGTAAGCCGGGATGACCAGAGTTTGCCGCCTGGACACCATCGATCGCCAGCCCACGGATCGTATTGACGGCCAGCTGATCCAGCACGGTCTCGTCTGTTGTCATTAGTACGTTCCTTATTACAGGTTACAAGTACGGAAGGAAGCAGGAACGGGGGAGCATCAATCGCGCTAACACTCCCAGCTTCCTGAAGACGCAGGACTTATCCCTGGCGCGATTTCCAATCGGCGAGGAAGCGCTCGATACCGCTATCGGTGAGCGGGTGTTTCATGCTCTGCTCGATGACTTTGAACGGGCATGTGGCAATATCTGCACCAGCAAGCGCACTATCGATGATATGGCGCGGGTGGCGGATCGACGCCGAAAGCACTTTGGTCGGCATCGCGTGCTGGCGGTAAATCTGGACGATCTCGCGGATGAGTTGCATACCATCGACGCCAGTATCATCGACGCGACCGATGAACGGGCTGATGATAAACGCGCCGGCATTGGCCGCAAACAACGCCTGGCTCGCATTAAAGCACAGCGTGACGTTGCAGCGGATATCTTCTTTAGCGAGCTGATAGACCGCCTTGAGACCCTCGGTGGTGCTCGGCACCTTGACGATCACGTTCGCGTGCCATTTGGCGTATTCCAGGCCCTCGCGTACCATACCGTCGGCATCGAGCGAGATCGTCTCAGCGCTGATCGGGCCATCGACCAGACTGGCGATTTCGGTGATCGTCGATTGAAAGTCGGCACCTTTTTCCTTCGCCATCAGCGATGGGTTAGTCGTCACGCCGCTGAGGATCCCCCAGCTGGCCGCCTCACGAATTTCATTGATATTGGCCGTATCGAGATAAATTTGCACGGTCTTCTCCTCACAGTATCCAGTAATCGTGTAGTGCCCATGAGATTATAGCACTGCCGAGATGCTGCACATATCAGGCTGAAACACTGAAATTGGGTCTTGCCCTTCGTCATGGTTTGTGTTATCGTACACTTTGCATAACCTGACCCGCGAGACAGAAGGCTGGTGAGCAGTGTTTAACCCTCCGGACCACTTCTCGTCTTCTCCGTATGAGCACGCATCTTCTGGCAACGCACACACCGCGCCGCGGATGGTAAACCGTACCCCGCATTTTCGCAACGACGAGCAGCCGCGCGAGCGCGCTGTTGGCGATGCTGTTGTCCCCGAGGCCGATGCGCTCGCAATGATTGCGGCGTTTGTGGCGGGCGAGCGCCCCGAAGATGAGCAGGAAGTCGATGTCGAGTACGAGACGATGGGGATCGATGACCCGGTACGCGTGTATCTGCGCGAGATCGGGCGCGTCAATCTTCTGACGGCCGCCGAAGAAGTCATGCTGGCGAAGGCTGTCGAGAGCGGCGATTTTGCCCGTGCTGCATTGCGCGAAGGGTGCGCCGCTGATGAGCGGGTGCGCCTGCACCGTACGGTCGAAGAGGGCCGGGCGGCGCGCGAGCGCCTGATCCAGTCCAACCTGCGGCTGGTGGTGTCGATCGCCAAAAAGTATATCGGCCGTGGTATGAGCCTGCTGGATCTGATCCAGGAGGGCAATATCGGCCTGATGCGCGCCACCGAGAAGTTTGACTACCGTAAGGGGTTCAAATTCTCGACGTACGCCACCTGGTGGATCCGCCAGGCGATCACACGGGTGATTGCGGATCAGAGCCGCACGATTCGGCTACCCGTTCACGTCGGCGAGACGATCAATCGCGTGATGCGGACGTCGAACCGTATTCAGCAGACCACCGGGCGCGATCCGAGCCCGGAGGAGATTGCTACCGAGCTGGGCATCCCGCCCGAGAAGGTACGCCGGGTGCTCGAGGCCGCACGCCAGACGATCTCGCTTGAGACGCCGGTGGGTGCCGAGGGCGATTCGGTGCTGGCCGATTTTATCGAAGATGGCCACGAGGCGACGCCGATGGAGAGTGCATCGCAGCATATTCTGCGTGAGCAGATTGACACGGTGCTGCAGAAGCTCCCCGAGCGCGAGCGCAAGATTATTCAGCTGCGCTACGGGCTCTATGATGGCCACTACCGCACGCTCGAAGAGGTGGGGCGCGAGTTTGGTATCACGCGCGAGCGCATCCGCCAAATCGAGGCGCGCGTGCTCCGTAAGCTACGCCACCCGCATTATGGCCGCGGCCTGCGCGGGTATCTGGAATAACGCAAATGAAGTAGAGACGCAAAATTTTGCGTCTCTACTTCATTTGCGTCTCTATCCCCCATTGTGCTCGGCAGGCACCCATTTACCGTAACAACAGCTGCACCAACCCGCCGATCATCACCGCTGAACCAAGCACCGTGCTGAGACCCACCGGTCCATCGAGCGGATGCGGCGAGCCAGGACGCCGGATCAGTACGGCGGCCACCGGCAACAGTAATGGCAACGCCATCCCGGACGAGACCAGCGTCAGCATTAGCGCTACACTCCCCACCAGCATACTCCGGATACGCGCCATGCCCGCCAGCGCGGTGCGCTCGAAGCGCGGATCCAGCCAGACGATCGAGCCGATTGGCACCGCAAATAGTGCAATAATCAGCGCGGCACCCACCAGCGTCGCCGGTGCCAGCCACGATCCATCAAGCGCGAACAGTTGTTGTGCCGATCCAGCGGCGCCAAGCACCAGCAGCAATGTGATCACGTGGGCGAACTGATCGGCCAGAAATGCGACAATCGGCGGGCCGGGTAGCCGATTACCGTAGTGGACTTTGCCACGGTCGATCAGCAAGTGGATGGCCGTGATCAGCAGTATGTGCGGCCACAGTGCGCCGAGCGCCGGATCGAGCAGGATGAGGAGCAGCATACACGCCAGCACGATTGCAGCATGCAAGAACAGCCCGTCCCATTGCGTCTTGCGGCGCACCAGACGCAATGGCTGGAGTACAAAATCGGCCAGCAGGTGTGCAAAGAAAAAGACAAAAAACATCGCACCCTCCAGTCAGCGATTGACCGCTAGCGGTGGTTGTAAAGATCGACACTTGCCCACTGACGATCACGTACAGGATTTCGCCGGGGTCACCCTGGTGAAAGATGACACTGCTCTGGTCGAAATGCGTGAGCTGGGTTCTGCGCGCCAGCGTGCCAAGTTGCGCGTCATCGAGACGCGCGAAGACCGGGACGGTGCGCAAGA
>JAYUYF010000234.1:0-1799 GCA_043752605.1 Roseiflexaceae bacterium | reverse complement strand
GCGTGATGACCGGCGCGGCAACCTCACTGATAAGCTGTGCACCACAGCGCGCACAAAACTGCTGCTCAGAGGTCACCGCCGCGCCGCATGTTGGGCATTGTTGTTCCATAATCTCATCTCTTTTCTGCGAAGCCCGGTACAAGCGACATGCGTGCTCGGTGAGCCACATCGGGAAGAACGCATCAGACGCGATTTTTATTATAGCATAGCGATTTTACGCAATGCGAAACTGTATCTGGCCGAGATCGCATCAGAGCCGTTATACTGTAGCCAGACGGGGCTAGCCAGGAGCAGCGAGTGTTCGATACAGCGATCGCACCGGTTATTGCGGCGATCACCGCAGCAGGCGGGCACGCGTTGATCGTCGGCGGAGCAGTGCGCGATATGGTGCTCGGTGCGCAACCAAAAGATGTCGATATCGAGGTGTATCGGCTAAGCGTGGCCGATCTCAGCACCGTGCTGACGCAATTCGGCGACGTACGCGCGGTCGGCATCAGCTTTGGTGTACTCAAGCTCCAGCATGTCGGGCGCGAATATGATATCAGCCTGCCGCGGCGCGAGCGCAAAGCGGGCAGCGGTCATCGGGGCTTTGTCATCGAAGCCGACCCGACGATGACGCCGCGTGAAGCGGCCGCGCGGCGCGATTTTACCTGCAATGCACTGGCGTACGACCCGCTGACGGGTGAGATACTCGATTTTTTTGGCGGCCGCGCTGATCTTGCGGCGCGCCGCCTGCGCCACGTCGGCCCGGCGTTTGCCGAAGATCCGTTGCGCGTCCTGCGCGGCATGCAATTCGCCGCACGGCTCGCGCTGACGATCGACGGCGAGACCGCCGCGCTGTGCCGCTCGCTCTTTAGCGAATACCCGACGCTGGCGCGCGAACGAATCTGGGCCGAATGGTCCAAGTGGGCAAACCAGGGTGTGGCCCCAGCGGCCGGCCTGCGGGTGCTCGATGCAACTGGCTGGCTGGCACACTATCCGGCGCTGGTCACGCTCCAGGGCTGCCTGCAGAACCAGCTGTACCATCCCGAGGGTGACGTCTGGACGCATACCGGCCACGTGACCGACGCGGCGGCACATATCGCAACGCGCGACGGGCTGGTGGACGATGATCGAATCGTGCTGGTGCTTGCGGCGTTGTGTCATGATCTCGGTAAACCGCTGACGACGGTCGAACGCGCGGATGGCCGGATCGCTGCGCCGGGGCACGCGGCGGCCGGTATCGCGCCGACGCAGCAGCTGCTCGATCAGATTGGCTGCCCACCCGAACTGAGTGCGCGCGTGGTGGCGCTGGTACGTGAGCATATGCTGCACATCAGCATCCGCGGCGATGTCTCGGCTACGCTCGTGCGGCGGCTGGCCGATCGGCTCGGGCAGGCAGGTGAGCAGATCACGATGCTGGCGCGGCTCACCGAAGCGGATAACAGCGGGCGTCCGCCGCAGGCCGGTGGCATGCCCGCTTCGATGAGCGCGATCGTGCGCGCGGCTGAACACCTGCGCGTGACCAGTGCGGCACCTGTTCCTATCTTACTCGGCCGCCATCTGCGCGAAATCGGTTATTCGCCCGGTCCACAGCTCGGCGTAATCCTGCGAGCGGCGCGCGAGGCACAACTCGACGGCGCGTTTGATCATGTCGATGGGGCGCTGGCGTGGGTGGGGGTGGCATTTCCGAAGGGGTGACGCGGGCGCATCACGATGCGCCCCCACATGAGCGAGGACGGTGGACGGGCGGGCGGCGGGCGCGGGCGCGGGCGGGCGGCCATATTGGTAAGGCCGAAGCATTCCACGCGCGATTGCAA
>JAYUYF010000233.1:0-1801 GCA_043752605.1 Roseiflexaceae bacterium | reverse complement strand
CACCCCGCTCACACCACTCCAGCGCAGTATGCTCGCCGTACTGGATCTGCCAGCTGCGGTGTACGGCGAGCGCTGAGGGCAGGGCGGATGGCGTGCTGTCTCAGGCTGAGCGGGTCACCGGCAGATCGGTAATGCGGATCTGGGCATACACCAGCCCGCCCGCGAATCGGGTGCTGCTCGGAACCCCGAGCTGCCGTACCAGGCGCAGTGCGATCTGATTATCGGGCTGGATATAGCAGTAGAGCTCGGTCAGCCCGTGGCGCAGCGCGCGCGCGACCAGCAGCCGGCCGAGCACCATACCCAGCCTCTGCCGTTGATAATCGTCCTGCACCATGATTGCCATTTCGCCACTGCACAGCTGTGGATCATACGCCAGCTCGGCCACCGCCACCGCGGTCTCGTTCCCTGCATCGGCGACGGTAGCAACCAGTGTATCGCCCGCCAGTTGTACCATACGCTGAGCTTCGCGCCATGCGTGCGATTGTGCGGGCTGGGCGTACGCAAAGAATCGCCGCCAGTGTGTCTGCGCTGAGACACGCATAATCAGGTCGGCGAGCAGTGGAATATCGGCAGCATACGCGCGCCGAATGGTCAGGATCGCACCGCGGCGGGTTGTCACCACATGAGGTGTGCTGAGCAGCACCAGTTCTGCCGGAAAGACCATCATGAGTCGTACCTCGTGTTCGATTGATAACGGCAGGTGAGCGCGGAATCAGCATCGCTTCTGCCAGCGCCCACGTTTGCCAGTGCGCCGATTAGCGGCGTAGCGCGACGACCTCGAGATAATCGCTGGGCACTGCCAGCGTATCGTTGCCACCCTGATTGCACCGGTGCAACAGGTCGGTCAGGTCGCGTGCGAGCCCCGCCTGACCGGTCGTATCGAGGGCGGCAAACGCCTTGAGCACCGGCCCGTAATAGGTGCGGAACACCTCCAGCCAGTGCTCGGCCGAACGATAGCGAAAGACGAACGTACGCCGGGTGCATGTCATCTCCGCGATGCCAGCGCCGAAGAGTTCGCGCAGGCGCTCCTCGGTGCCCCACAGCGCGGGCGACCGGGTGCCAGCGGGCGGCGGCAGGTAGCTGCCAAGTGTACGAAACACCTGGCCAATAAAGCTATCCGGTGTCCAGTTTGCCAGGCCAATCGTGCCGCCCGGTCGGCAGACGCGCAGCAGTTCGTGCGCGGCCTGCTCTTGATTGGGGGTAAACATCACGCCAAACACCGAGAGCACCACATCGAACGTGCTTTCGGCGAAGGGCAATGCCTCGGCATCGGCCTCCTGAAACGTCACCGGCAGACGTTCGGCGAGCGCCCGTGCGCGCCCCAGTTCCAGCAGCGCCGGGACGTAGTCGGTCGAGGTTACATCGGCCCAGCGGCGTGCGGCGGCGAGCGTCGCGTTGCCATTGCCCGCAGCCACATCGAGCACGCGCTGGCCCGGACGGAGTGCGACCGCCTCGCACAGCAGTTCGCCGGTGATCGCGAGTGTGGTGCCGATCACGGCATAATCGCCCGATGACCAGGCAGCCTGCTGGCGGCGTTTGACAGCTGCGAAATCGACCGTCGCGGGAGCTTCTTGTGTCATAGGTTTTCCTCACGATGTATTCAGGGCGTCGATCATCAGGGTGAGTATCGGTGACCAGTCTCAAGAAACTCTAAAACGATCTATACTGCGTACACCTGATCGATCTACCTGGCATATCAATGCGCTATCTGGCGAGGACAGTCGTGCAACAGCTCGCAATCCACCTGCTCGGCTCGTTCGAAGTCACGATCGATGACCGCCCGGTGACTACCTTTTCCTAC
>JAYUYF010000232.1:0-1802 GCA_043752605.1 Roseiflexaceae bacterium | reverse complement strand
TGTATGTGTACGCCAACGCAACTTCCGGTAAGATTAAGCGCATCCGTAATAACGGCCGCGTCGACCTTGGCCCCTGCGACCAGACGGGCAAACCGCTTGGCCCGACGGTACCGGCACACGCGCGAATCATCGATGGTGACGCGGCGGCACACGCCGATCGATTATTGAGCAAAAAATATGGTTTCATGAAGGCAGCAATCAGCTTCGCGAACCGTGTGCGCGGTCTCAAACCTGGATACGTCGCGATTGCGCCAGCGCCGGACGCGGCCTCATGAGCGTCCGGGTGACGCGCCGCGGCGAGGTGGCGCTGCTGACGCTCGACCGGCCCGATCGCATGAACATGTTTAATGCGCAGCTGCTCGCCGATCTCGCTACCGCGCTCCAGACGCTCGCCGCCGATCCGCGCGTCGGGGTGCTGGTGATCGCGGGCGCAGGCCGCAGTTTTTGCGCCGGCAGTGACCCCGAGTGGCTCAGCGCCAGTGTGCAGCAGGATTACCCTGCGCGCATGGCCGAGGCGCAGCAGGTGGCCGAGGTGCTCGACGCGCTCTGGAATTTCCCCCGGCCGACGCTCGCTGCCGTCCAGGGGGCGGCCGTCGATCTCGGCGCGGCACTGGTGGCGTGCTGCGATCTGGCGATCGCCAGTGAAACGGCGCGGCTGGGATTTGCCGAGGTCAAACTCGGGATGGTGCCTGCGCTGGTGGCGCGCGCAGTAGTACCCAAGATCGGGGTTGGGCACGCGCGGGCGCTGATGATCAGCGGCGAGCGCTTCTCGGCCGAGCGTGCCTTTGAGATCGGGCTGGTACACGCGGTCTGCGGCGAAGATGAGTTGCTGCCCACCGCCGATACGCTCGCCGCGCGGCTGCTGACGAGCGCGCCCGGTGCGGTGCTGAGCACCCGGCGCGCGATCGACGCGGCCTGGGATCTCGATCGCGCCGAGGCGCGCCAGTACTTGATTGAGGCCGAAGCCGCCGCGCGTGGTACGCCCGCTGCCGCAGAGGGCATTGCGGCACTGCGCGAGAAGCGCCGCCCGCACTGGGTGCGAGAACGGAGCGACCAGTGACACTCGATACGCTGTTGCGGCCCGATATCGCGGCCATGAAGCCGTACACTCCGGTACAGCCGGTGAGCACCATCGCCGCGCAGATCGGTATCCCCGCTGCGCAGATTATCAAACTCGATGCCAACGAGAACCCATACGGCCCGGCGCCACGGGTAGCGGCTGCGCTGGCGGCGATTGCGAGCGGTACGTATGCTGTGTACCCCGATAGCGAGACGCGCGCGTTGCGCACCGCTCTCGCCGCATATACCGGCCACCCGATTGAGGCGATCATCTGCGGCGTCGGCTCGGACGAGTTGATCGATCTGCTGATGCGCGCGGTGCTCCAGCGGGGCGCGACGCTGCTCGATGCAACGCCCACCTTTGGCATGTACGCCTTTGATGCCCAGCTGCACGGCGCGCGTGTCGTCGAGGTGCCGCGCGATGACGCATTTGATATTGCTGCCGAGACGCTCGCCACCGCCGCGCTCGCGAGCGGCGCAAAGCTGTTGTTTCTGGCCGCACCAAATAATCCGACCGGCAACCCGCTCGCCCGCGAGACGGTGCTGCGGCTGCTCGCACTCCCGCTGCTGCTGGTGGTGGATGAAGCCTATTTTGAGTTTGCCGGCGAGACGGTGGCCGATCTGGTGCCCGCGTACCCCAATCTTGTCGTCCTGCGTACCTTTAGTAAATGGGCCGGGCTGGCGGGGATGCGCGTCGGCTACGGGCTGTTTCACCCCGATCTGGCCGCCCAGCTCTGGAAGAT
>JAYUYF010000231.1:0-1803 GCA_043752605.1 Roseiflexaceae bacterium | reverse complement strand
AATAGATTGCGCCCTGCTGACCTCACCCCCCGGCCCCCGCTCCAGATGGGAGCGGGGGAGCGCAATTGTCGACGGGTTCAACCGTTCTGAGATTCGCTCTAAATGCACGTGCCACAAATCAGCTACGGTCCCACCAGCCCTGTAAATCGTCGAGCGGCTGCCACTCGAGCACGCGGCGCGCTTTTTCGTTGGGAAACACGCCGTGCGGCAGATCTGCGCCAATATGCAGTGGTTCGTACGGGTTTGGCAGCGTTGGTACCACCAGTGCACACCGGATCGCGCGTGCGGCATCCTGGAACGAAACCGCAAGGCTGTGAACCTCGCGGTAGGGGGGCAGCGCCGCATCGACAAAATCAGCGAACAACAGCACTGGCACTTCGAGCCCATAGTGCTCGGCATACACCCGGCAGATCTCCTGGCCAAGATATTTCGAATGAAAGTAGATCTGCCAGCCGTGCGCGCGGCCCGGCCGTGGCGGCGCGTCGGCGTGGATCTCGTGATCCCACCCGTAACTGGTGATGCCCGATGGCGCGATCTGGTATGGGCCGGTATGCACAACGCGCCGGATGCCGTGTGCCACCGCCGCGCGCATCACGTGGTATGCCCCCAGTGTGTTTACCCGAAATGCTGCCACCGGGTCGCGTCGCATCACGCTACAGTTGATGATCGCATCGGCACCCGCACATGCGGCGTACACCTGCGCGTAGTTGCCGATGTCGACGATCGCTTCGGTGTGCGGTGGTAGGGTGGGTACGGGCACCGGCGCGCCCGGCGATTGCGGCTCGTTGCGTGCAGCGATCTCGGCCAGTAGCTGGATGTCGGTCAGGTGCAGCGTGTATTCCTGCCCGAGCAACGCCGCAGCGGCCACCCCCACCGGGCCACCCGCGCCCAGCATTACTACCCGCCGGATCGGGCGGCTCGCCACGGGTGCCGATGGCGCGAGCGCGTTGCGCCAGGATTCCGCAGATGCACCGGGCAGCGCAGCGCGTGCCACGGCATAGCGGGGCTGATAGCCAAACGCAGCCTCGCCCGCTGCCCGCACGCGTAGCTTGGCGTATTCGCCCGCCGCAGCAATGTGAAAGATCGACCAGCCCAGTTGCGGATACGCCAGCGCACATTCCACCGCGTGCAGCGCGTCGGCGATGTGAACCTGGCGCGCATCGGCGAGCAGCCCGGCATCGTCGCGTGCGGTGATCTGACCAAATCGCAGGCAAACGACTGCCAGCCCGGTGTCGCGCGTCAGCGCGCGCGCACTACACTCGGCCAGCCAGGCGCACAGTTCAGCGCTGGCGGCAGTTGGGCGTGGTCGCCACTCCTCGGTCACCTGCCAGCTGGCTGGGAGGCGATTGAACAGCGCGAGCGTGCTGGCAAGCACCACCTTGCGTACTCCCGCGTTGGCGGCAGCATCGACGAGCTGGTAAGTGCCACAACTCGCATGCGCGACCGCAACATCAGGATCCAGCGTCTCATCGATCGGGTCAAGGTGGATAATCGTCGTCACCCCCGCCACCAATCGGTCGACGAAGGTACGGTCGCACAGATCGCCAGTGTATTCGCCGCTGGTTGTACCAGGATCCGCGCGGGGATCGTTGGTATAAAGCCGCACCTGTGTGGCTGGCAGGTGCGCAATGAGCGCTCGGGCGAGCGGGATGGTACTCCCGGTGATCAGGATCATAGATGCTTGCCTTTAGGCGCGGAAACCCGCACCGTTTACGGGCGGGAGGAAGCGCTCTGCTTCAGCCCGCCTGAGCGAATAGTTGCACGGGCGTTCGGACTGCACTCTACGCATACGATGAGATTGAC
>JAYUYF010000230.1:0-4784 GCA_043752605.1 Roseiflexaceae bacterium | reverse complement strand
CTACATGCGGGACGCGCCCGCCCCCGCCGCCAGAATCTCGACCGCCTGCTCCACCGTTTCGGCAGAGAACACCGGGCAGGGTGCATACACTGCCAGGGCTGCGATTTCGGCGATGTCTGCGCGCAGCGCGGCGCGCCCGCCCGGATCGGTGAGTAGCAGCGGGACACCCAGGGCGCGCGCCGCATCTGCGCGTGGCAGCTGCACATCGGGCAGATCCAGCAGGGCGCTGCGGGCACAACGGCGGAAGGCAGTACCACGGGTGACCAGATCGGTGGGTTCGGGTAGCAGCACGGCGTGTGTGAGACGCGGGTCTGCCAGCAGCGCGTGCGTGGTCTCGATCGTTGCATCTGCCAGGAGCACCGCGCCGCTGCGCGCCGCGAGCGCGGTGGCGGCGGCACGCGCCAGCGCATCGCCCACCAGCACCACCAGATCCACGCGCCCCAGACGCTCCCAGGGCACCACACTCGCGGCGCGCGCGAAGGGCGCTTCTGCAGGGCCTGGCAAATCCGCGAGCGCGGTACGCCAGCCGCGTAGCCCTTCGCCAAGCTGGAGCCAACCCGCATGCACAAAACCTGGCACGCCGCGCGCCTCGGCCTCGGCCAGCAACTGCAGGGCGGCCAGCGGCAATGCGGCGGCGCGGCGCTGCTTTTGTAGATCCCACAGCTGCCCGTCTTCGTCCCACTCCTCGTCTGCCAGATGCTTTGCGGCCAGGCCCGCCACGACGTAGCGCATCAGATCTGCGCCGATCGCAGCATCGGGCGTGGCAAACACCACGCGCAGCGCGCCGGGCACCGCTTCCACAACCAGCGAACCAATCACCAGGCCCACGCGCTGCGCCACGTCCTTCACCGCATTGCGAACCCGTGCCAGCGTGGTTTCGCCCGTGATTGTGGCAGCGACACACGGCCGCGGATGGAAGCGATTTGGCCCGACAAACGCAAACAGTGTGCTGAGCGCGGGCATGCTCATGCGAATGAGACCCCAAACCAGCCGAGTACAGTGACGATAATCAGCGTCAGCGAGAGCAGGCTGACCAGCCCGGCTATCGTCCAGGCAACCACGTTGTGTACACGACCGTTGCGGTGTTCGCCCATGAGCTCACGGTTGCCGATCAGCGCCAGGATCGCAAACAACTCGATCGGCAGCAGCAGCCCGTTGAGCACATACACGCCCACCAGCACATCAAACAACGGCAGGCCCGGGATCAGCGCTGGCAATGCGCCAAGCACGATCAGCGCGGTAAAGATCCCGAGAAACACCGGTGCCTCTTCCCAGCTGCGCGAGACACCGCGCTCGAAACCAAACGCCTCGCTCAGCATATAGGTGGTGGCCAGCGGCAACACCCCCGCCGCCAGTAGCGATGCCCCGAGCAGACCAAAGCCAAACAGCACACGCGCATATGGCCCGGCCACCGGCTCCAGCGCCAGCGCCGCATCGGCCGCGCTCGCGATCGTGATCCCACGCGGAAAGAGCGTGGCGGCGGTGGCGATCATAATAAACGCCGCCACCACACCCGCCGAGAGCGTGCCCGCGATCACATCAAAACGGGTATAGCGATAATCATCGAGCGGCAGATCTTTCTCGACGACCGACGACTGGACATACAGCTGCATGTACGGCGAAATCGTGGTACCGACGATCGCGGTCAGGATCAACAGGTAGCCCGGATTGAAGGCAATCTGCGGTTGGACGACCGCGCGGCCAACCTCCATCCAGTCTGGTTTTGCCAGAAATGCGGCGGCAATATAGGCAAAAAAGCCAAACGTGAGTAAGAGAAAGACCCGTTCGACATTGGCATAACTCCCGCGCGTGATCAGCATCCAGATCAAAAGCGCGGCGGCGGGTACCGCAATATAGCGGCTGACGCCAAACAGCTCGGCGGCGGCGGCGATGCCGACAAATTCGGAGGCGATAATGCCATAATTCGCCAGCAGCAGCGTCAGCATGATCAATGCGGTCATCCGCAGCGGGAAGTTCTCGCGCACCAGGTCGGAGAAGCCTTTGCCGGTGACCGCGCCGAGGCGCGCGCTCATCTCTTGCACCACACCGACGCAAACCGTGACGGCGACCATGGCCCACAGCAACCCGTAGCCATACTCCGCGCCAGCCGAGGCGTAGGTCGCGATGCCACCCGCATCATTGCCCGCGCTGGCGGCCAGCAGCCCGGGGCCAAGCGCCAGCAGGTACGGGCGCAACCCGCGCCGCTGGCGCGGGCGCGGCGCGGGCTGCTCATTTGAAATCGTATCAGCCATGGATTATCCAAACACTCGTGCGCCGCGCCGCTGCCAGATCTCGGGCAACAGCACCGCGAGCGCATCATCGACGGTCACAATGCCGATAAATCGATCATCCGCGATCACCGGTACCGCGAGCAGATTGTACTCGGCCAGCAGCCGCGCCGCTTCTTCGGCACGATCATCGGGGTGGACGCTGGGCACGTCGTCTTCGACGATTTCGGCCAGCGGCGTGCGCGGATCGCTGATCAACAGCTGGCGCAGCCGCACCACACCAAGCAATCGCTCGGTATCGCGGGCCAGTGGCTCGGTGAGATAGATCGCCAGCAGCGGATCGGGTGGCTCATCAAGCGACCGCAGCCGGTCGAGCGCGTCGGCGACCGTCGCGCCGTAGGCAATCGTGACATAGTCGGTCGTCAGGATGCGGCCGACGCTATCTTCATCGTAGGCCAGCAGTGACTGGACATCGGCAGCTTCTTCGGGCTCCATACGCGCCAGCAACCCCTCGGCCACGTTCTCGTCGAGGTCTTCGAGAATATCGGCGGCGGCGCTGGGTGTCATCTCTTCGAGCAAATCGGCCGCGCGCTCCTGATCCATTTCTTCGAGCAAGTCTGCCAGGCGCTCATCGCTGACCTCCTCGAGCGTCTCGGCGGCGGTCTCATCATCGAGCCCGGCCACCAGCTCGGCGCTCTCGCGAAACGAGAGCGCATCGACGATACGCGCCAGGTCGACCGGGTTCATCTCAGCCAGCCGGTCGTATGAGACTTTTAATTGAACGGGTGCGGCGCTGGCCAGATACTGCGCATCGGCCCAGTTGATAATCTGGCGACCGATGATTTTCTCGGCCAGGATCCGCGGCGCGAGGCGGCGCATCAGCGCCTGCGGGCTGATATCGACGCCAACAACGCGAATGATGCCCTCGACCGGTGCGAGCTGGACATCGTTGACACGCACCAGACGGCGGCCGGTGATATCGATGATCTGATGATCGAGCACATCACGCCCGAGCAATACTTCACCATCGCGACGGCGAAACGCCTTAAGATCGATCGTCGTTGAATTGAGCTGGACTTTACCGTTGAGCTGATCCAGATGCGTGGCTGGCACATAAAACGATCGGCCGCGATCACTGACAACCAGACCGCTGATCGGTGGATAGAGCGACTGATCGATGCGCAGCACAAGATCGTGCAGCGTACCCACCGGCTCACCCTGCTTGCCGACGACAGACGCGCCGAGCAGATGTGCGAGAAAGAGCATACTTCCCTCCGTATGATGGCGCGGCGCGTGAGTGCCGTGCAGCAGAGGGATCAAAAAACCCCCGCACCTTCGCGGTGCAGGGGCACGGAGCGCGCGAAGACGCGGCTAACCAGTGCGCCGGGAGGCACCGAGGAGGCGATGCTGCGCGACAGCCAGGAGCCGCCCGCGAGAATGGCCTGCGTTTGCGTCCATAGTCCTTCAAAGCTAAATCTGCCTGCCGGGCGGGTTGCGGGCGGATGCCCGGGCCGTGATGATGGCAGACCGACACGATTGTTACAGTTTTCACCGCTGTTTGCAGTATACCCGCGCACAACGGGGGCGTCAAGTTTGGCGGCGGCGCGGGCGCATCGCGATGCGCCGCCACGGGGCGGGCCAAAGCCTGGCTTCGACCCTACGCGATCGCGACGTGGACAAGTTCGGCGAGTTTGCGCATGGTTTTCATATCGCGCACGGTGGTGAGACCGATCGCTTTGTTGGCCGCCTTTGGCAGCTCGGGCGCGGCACCGGGCACGCGCACACGCCGCCAGAAGATCTCGCGGCCCTGCACGATGACCGTGTTCTCGGCCGTCGACGCCTGCGCGACGATCGCGGCGTTTGCAGCAGCCAGTAGCGCGGGCAACAGCAACGCATACACAGAGATCGCGGCACTGGGCTGCTCGGCGGCGAAGGGATGGTGCGCGGCGATCTGGCCGATTTCGGCGGCGCTGCGCACGATCGTATCGGAATGAAAGCCGTAGCGCGCCTGGATCAGCGTCTCGACGCGCCGTGCGATGGTCGTTTCGTCGTCATCGCTTGTCAGCAGTACGTTGCCGCTAGCGATGTAGGTGGCCACATCGGCAAAGCCAGCATCGACAAGCGCGGCGCGCAGATCGGCCATCTTGATAATCCGATTGCCACCGACGTTGATCCCGCGCAAGAAAGCGACATAGCGGGTCACCTGGCCACCAGTAGCGCACCAAGCGCGGCCAGTAGCGCATCATTCTGCGCGGGGGTACCGATGCTGATGCGGATACAATCATCAAGTCGTGGTTTGCTGAAGTAGCGGATCAGAATGCCACGCGCCAGCAGCCCATCGCGCACGGCGCTCGCCTGCGCGAGGTCGGCGAGCCGCACCAGCACGAAATTGGCCGCGCTCGGGTAGACTTGCTGTACAGGCAGGGCAGCAAGCGCCACCGCCAGCCGCGTGCGCTCGGCCAGGATTGCCGCGATACACTGGTCACGGTAGGCGCTGTCTTCGAGCGCGGCGATCGCCATCGTCTCAGCCGCCACACTGACATTGTACGGCTGCTT
>JAYUYF010000229.1:0-4785 GCA_043752605.1 Roseiflexaceae bacterium | reverse complement strand
TGGGGTTCAACGTCGTCGGCTACGGCTGCACCACCTGTATCGGCAACAGCGGCCCGGTGCCTGAGGAGATCGCACAGGTCGTCAAGAGCCAGAATCTGGTGGTGAGCGCGGTATTGAGCGGCAATCGCAACTTTGAAGGCCGCATCAACCCGGTGGTGCGCGCCAATTATCTGGCCTCGCCGCCGCTGGTGGTGGCGCTGGCGATCGCGGGCACGGTCGATATCGACCCGGCCAACGAGCCGCTGGGCCAGAGCCCCGATGGCACGCCGGTCTATCTCGCCGATATCTGGCCCTCGGCCGAGGCGGTGGCCGAGGTGGTCGCGGCATCGCTCGATGCCAGCATCTTCCGCGAGCAGTACGGTAATGTGTTCACGGGTAACCCGGATTGGAACGCGATCCCGATTGCGGGCGGCGAGCTCTACGAGTGGAACGCACAATCGACGTACGTCCAGCATCCGCCCTACTTTGTCGGCATGACACTCGACGCACCCGCGCCGCAACCGCTGGCGGGCGCGCGCGCGCTGGCATTGCTGGGCGATAGCGTGACGACCGACCATATTTCGCCCGCCGGGAGCATCGGCAAAGACAGCCCGGCCGGGCAGTACCTGATGGCCAACGGTGTGCCCGCCACCGATTTTAATTCGTACGGTGCGCGGCGCGGCAATCACCAGGTGATGATGCGCGGCACGTTTGCCAACATTCGGCTACGCAACGCGATCGTCCCCGGCGTCGAGGGCGGTTACACGCGCCATATCCCGAGCGGCGAGCAGCTGAGTATCTACGATGCCGCGATGCGCTATCAGGCTGCGGGTACGCCGCTGGTGGTGCTGGCTGGCAAGGAATATGGCACCGGCAGCTCGCGCGACTGGGCGGCCAAAGGGACGTTCCTGCTCGGCGTACGCGCGGTGATCGCCGAGAGCTTCGAGCGCATCCACCGCAGCAATCTGGTGGGGATGGGTGTGTTGCCACTGACGTTTGGCGATGGGCAGAATGCCGCTTCGCTCGGGCTCGACGGCAGCGAGAGCTATGAGGTCGCCGGGATCGCCGGGGTGCAACCCGGCCAGATCCTGCGTGTGACGGCCACACGCGACGATGGCACGACGGTGGTCTTCGACGCCCGTGCGCGGATCAACTCTGCGGGCGAACTGGCCTACTACCGCAACGGCGGCATCCTGCATTATGTGCTACGCAACCTCGCGCGCCAGGGCGAGCCGGTCTCGGCGTAGGGGGAATTCCCAGGCTGTAGGGGCGGATATATCCCGCCCCTACAGTCCGTGTGTGTCATCTGAGGGTGACAATGGTGTTATCTGCGAGATAACGTCTGGGATATCACGTGTATTCGAAATAAGTCTTGCTGCCTGAACAATACAATGCGTTTTAGCGGGTAAATGGCTGTAGCAGTCTGTAATATCGATTGTCGCCTGATCCAATTAGTGCTACGTTCAACTGCACGCCGATTGATTAAATCAACCGGTCGACCAAACAGCGTTTCGAGTTCCTGCTGCATTTGAACCAGCGCAAATACTCCCCACTGCGCAGTACTCTCGAATGTCACCAGCACATCAATATCACTGTCCGGCCGAAAATCACTGCGTAGCGCTGAGCCAAATATCGCAAGCTCACGGACATTCCAACGTTGACTGAATAACGATAATGTCTCTTCAGATACGCCAAGATCGAGAACGTTCATGCGCTAATCTCCTTACCTTGAGCATACCACGTTCATCCCTTCACGTGCAACTGTTACTTCGTCCCTATACTATTCCCACCAAACTGGTACACGGTGCTACAGATGGGAACATCACGATGACGCGTCGGCAATCTCGATTTGCTAGAATTGGGAATATTCGTCGCGAACCCGCGTGATGATGTGTCGAGGAGCATCCTGTGCAGCTACCATCTCTGGCACCGTTGTTTTTGGCGTTTGCGCTGCTCACGGCCTGCGCCACCCCGCCGCCAGCCAGCATCCCGCCGCCACCCGCCGCGACACCAGCCAGCATCGCCGCACTGACCCCACCCCCACAATATAGTGGCATGATCGGCGTCGAGGGCGATTTCGCGTTTGTCGATCTGGCGAAGACACTGCGCACCTTCGAAGCAATCGATGGCAGTGGGTCTGCGCCTACTGACTCGCAGGGCTGGCCAACCAGCGATGCGCGCAGTGTCATCTTCGATCACCGACCGGTCTTCGCCTGGGCACCACCGATCGATGATCCCGATGCCTACCAGCCCGACATGAGCGGCACCTACAAACTGACGCTCACGGGCAATGCACAGATCAACATTGTCGATGGCAACGGCGTGACGATCGAGAATCAGGTCTACGATGCCGCGACAAATATGCTGCGCGCCGACCTGGTGTTACGCGCCGGTTCCCCGGCGCTGGTCTATCTCTCGTTTACCAAAACGCAGCGCACGCCCAAAAGTCCGCTGGGTAGCGGCTTCAGCATGCTACGGATCATCAGACCTGGCTATGCCGCAGATACAACCCAGATCTTTACCGATCAGCTGGTCGCGGCCTATGCGCCGTTTGGTTTTATTCGCTTCATGGGTGCGACCGGCACCAACAATGAAACTGGCTTCTATGGCGACGCCGGCAACCACGCGCTCGCATGGGATGATCGACCACTACCGACCGATGCAACGCAGGAGGCGAATCCGGCGCTACGCAAAGGCAAACGCGGGGTGGCGTGGGAGTATGTGCTGCTGCTGGCGAACGCGACCAGTAAAGATGTCTGGATCAACCTCCCGGTCTCAGCGACCGGTAGTGATCCCGCCGATCAGGAAAGTTATGTCTATCAGCTCGCGAGGCTGTTCCGCGACGGCAATGCGTTTACTGGCGATGTCGGACTCAAACCTGGCCTCAGGATTTATGTCGAGCACAGCAATGAGGTGTGGAATTTTGGTTTCCCACAGTACATCTACAACCGGTTGGCCGCCGAGGACGATGTCAAACGCGGCGACACGGCGCTCGTCAGTGGTGGCGAAAGCGACAGCGAGATCTGGGCGCACCGGCGTCATGCCCGCCGCGCGATTGAGATCGGCCAGATCTTCACGACGGTCTTTGGCGAAGGGTCGCGCAATACACGCGTGTTCCCGATCTATGCCGGCTGGGCGATCAACCCCACCAGCTATTATGCCGATGTGCTCGACTGGGTGGCGGCAAACTACGGGCCACCAAAAGACTATTTCTATGCTGTCGGCACCACTGCATACTTCAACGACGATCCGACCAAATCCGAGGGAGCACCCACCGCGACCGTGCCCGATGTGATCGCGGCCATGCGCAACGATAGCATCAACACCCTGACGTTCATGCGTGAAATTCGCACAGTTGCACAACGCTTTGGTGTTCGTATCGTGGCCTACGAAGGTGGCGCAGACAACGGCGGTGGCAGTACGGTGAATATCGCGGCGCGTATCCAGGCCAACCGCGACCCGGCGATGGGGATCCTGCTCAAAGAGCATATGCTTGAGCGCTGGTTTGCCGAAGGCGGCGATCTCTACAGCCATCTCGGTCTGTCTGGATTGTACAGCCGCTACGGCAGCTGGGGGCTGGTCGAAGATCTCGCGAATCTCGATACTCCCAAATATCGTGCGATCCGCGAGGTCATTGGTACGTAGACTTCGCTCGGATTGTTTCGCCGTCAAGGTTCCCAAATATCGTGCGATCCGCGAGGTCATTGGTACAGTCGGTACCAGCACAGCGGCGAGCGAACCCGCAGCAGGTGCGGAAGCACGACCGCAACCACCCAGCGCATTGCAGGCGCGCCGCGAGACGGCGGGCATCGTACTAGAATGGGAAGCGGTTGCGGGGGCCTCAGCCTACCGCGTATATAGCACAACCGGTGGCAACTTTGCCCGGGTAAGCGATGATCTGACGATCACCCAATTTGTCCACGCTGATGCACAATCAACCAGCCAGACGTACTATGTCGTCGCGGTGCGCGCTGGTATCGAGAGTGTGCCTTCCGCATCGGTGCAGGTGCCGTGAGTAGCGCCGAAGCATTCCCGGCAGCTGGCCAGTTGCCGGGAATACTTCGGCCCTACAGCGGGTGCGTGGTCGTGAACGGATCGACATACCGCACGCCCTCGATCGCGGAAGCACCTGGCAGATCCTCGGTCAATATCATCGGAACCTGATTAAGCCGCGCCGCCGCCCAGATCTGCGCATCCCAGAAGCTGAGTTGATGGTCGCGCACACCGCGCGCGGCTTCGAGCACGATCATGCCCGTGATATCAAACACATGCCACGCGCGTACCAGGCGGTCGATGCGTGTATACGCCTCGCCGCTGCTCAATGGTACCGCGAGCTTGCGGGTGACAACAACATAGAATTCTGCCAACACCTGGGTTGTCAGCGCGCCATCGCCACGCTCGGCGAGTGCGTCGAGCACCGCGAGGGCGCGTGCTTGCTTTGCCGGTGCGGCGCGGTCGTAGGCGTAGACAAGCACATTGGTATCGACAAGCACGCTAGCGATCATGCAGCTCCTCGCGCTGCCACGCGGTGCCGGGCTCCACCGCTCCCTGCGCAGCAAGGTCGATAAGATACGCCTGCTCGGCTTGCCAGGCACTGGTGTCGCGCCCGATTGGGCTGGCAGATAGGATGTACTGGTCGATCGCCTTACGAATGACCTCGGCCTCAGACACGCCCGCACCCTCGGCGATCCGCTTGACGCGCCGTTCTTGCTCGACACCCAGGTACATCTGCTTGCGAACTTTCGCTGCCATACGACCTCACAATATGCTGTATACATTACAGTATACAGTATGATTCTTAGAAAG
>JAYUYF010000228.1:0-1809 GCA_043752605.1 Roseiflexaceae bacterium | reverse complement strand
GGGTGCGTCGGGCAATACCGTCGCGCATACGATCAACATCATCGCGGCGGGTGCGCAGGCCAGCCCGGCAGACTACGACGCGGCATTGCGGCGCTATCTGGTCTACCTGCACGCGCAACATGCGCTGATCGACCTGCGTGGTGTGGGCGATACCCCAATCACCACCCCGCTGGCCGATCTGTTTGTCTCGCTCACGCTCCACGAACCCGCCGATGAGCAGTTGCACCGCCCCGGTGGCCTGCGCGGTGCGATGGATGACGCGGACGGCAAAGGCGGTGCGCGGCGGATCAGTTGGGCCGAGGCGCTCGGCAGCCACTCGCATCTCGTGGCGGTCGGGCGGCCGGGGAGCGGCAAGACGACCCTGCTGCACTACACCGCGCTGCGGCTCGCCGAGGTCTACGGCCGCGATGACCCGGCCGCGCTGGCGGCGCTCGGGTTGCCCAGACCGCTGGTACCGCTGCTGCTGCCCTTGCGCGAGCTGCGGATCGTGCCGCGCGACCAGCGGGCGAACGATGACGCGAGTGCCGGGCCGCGCCAGTTGCTCGCCTGCCTGACGCGCTACTACACGAATTTGCTCGACGAGCCGTTCCCCGCCGATTTCTTCAGCCGCCTGTGTGAGAGCGGCGAGGCGATCCTGCTGCTCGACGGGCTCGACGAAGTGGCGAGCACCGAGGAACGCGAGGTCGTCAGCCGGGTCGTGGGCGAAACGCTCAAGCGCTACCGCAGCACCCGGATCATCGTGACCTCGCGCGTGGCGGCCTACACCGCCGATGCACAGATTGGTGGCGGGGTGCGGATCTGTACGGTGGACGACCTCGCCCCGACCCAGCAGCGCCGATTTTTGCACAACTGGAGCACCAGCGTCTATCGCCAGCGCTACCCCCACGATGCTGCGCAGGCGCGGCGCGAAGCCGATGATTTCGAGCAGCGGCTCTGGCACGCGGTGGCGCACGCGGGTGGCATCGCGACGATGATCGGCAACCCGCTGCTGCTGACGATCATCGCGATCGTGTTCTACAACCGCCGCGAGCTGCCCGACCGCCGCGCACCGCTCTACGAGGCGTGCGTCCGCGTGCTGGTGCGCGGGGGAATAAGCCACACCGGGCGCGAACGCTTCGCCCGGCAGGCACTCGACCCGGAGGCACGCCGCACGCTGCTGAGCGAGATTGCCTACGAAATGCACAAAGGTGGTGCCAATCAGCAGCTTGTCGCACGCGAACAACTGATCGCGATCGCCGAAGCCGCGCTGCGCACGCGTCATCTGGTTCCCGAAGCGCAGGTAGCGGCGATTGCGCGTACGTTTGTGGCGGAACTGCCGGTGCATCTTGGGCTGCTCGACGAACGTGAACACGGGCGCTTTGGCTTTAGCCACCTCTCGTTTCAGGAGTATCTGGCGGCGTGCGCGGTAGCCGAGCGCGCGGGCGCGGCGCGGCGCACGGCGCTCGTGGAACGTGCGAACCAGAGCTGGTGGCGCGAAGTCTTTCTGCTGTGCGTCGGCTGCCTGGATCCTGAGCCGGCCTATGCATGGCTCGAACAGGTGCGGCGGCGCGGGATCATGCCGCTGGTGCGCGCCGAAAATCTGGTGCTGGTTGCGTATGCGTTGCGCGAGCGTGGCCGTGGCGATGCGCCGATCCACGCCGCCGTGCGCGCGGCGGCGCAGCAGCAACTGACCAGCGCCAACGCCAGCATTCGCGTGAAGGGCGGCGAAGCGCTCGGCGCGGTGGGCGACCCGCGCGTGGGCGTGGTCACACTCCCACCCGACATGGTCGCGTTCGCCGCACCGCAGCGCTTTCAGATTGGTAGCACAGC
>JAYUYF010000227.1:0-4798 GCA_043752605.1 Roseiflexaceae bacterium | reverse complement strand
TCTGCCAGGTGCCGATTGCGCTGCGGCGCTGATGATACCGGAACGCGCCGCGTGCGTACGATTTGTTGCGTACACACGCGGCGCGCGTGAGGGCGTGTGGCGGTGCAGCCGCGTGCTGCGCGCCGCGCAGCGGGTGGCTAACTCCCCACAATATCGACGCGGTCGGGGACAACCCAGCTGTCGCGCGCATTCACGTTTCGGGTACCGGTGACGCGGAGTGTGCAGGTATGGCTGCCGGGCGCGCGGGGCGGGCTCGTCCAGAGTGCGACGTTGCTGCTGCTGCTTGTGGTCATGTCAGTACTCCTTTGTAGCTGATAGCGATCGCTGCGGACGGTGGCGTGTTGGGCTGGTCACATGGCTGTTGTATGTCGGGCATCGGTCAGCGCGATTGGCGCTGTGGCGGGTGCGTTGAGGGCGCTTGCGCGTACGATACCGGATGTCAGGTCGGCGTGTCGTACCGTGATACTGCGTTGTTCACCGGGTTGCAGATGGAAGTAATTATCATCAAAGCGGGCATCGGGCAGTTCGAGCCGTACCGTTCGGGCGAACAGATCGGTCGAGACGATGATCTGTGCGGATTGTGGATCGTACGCGCCGATCGTGACCTGCAACCGGGCTGCTGGTACGCGGAGCGCGCGCATATCTACCAAAAACTGATACGCCCGACTCAGCACACAAGCAGCGTCGGAGACGACGGCGGCGAGGTATTCGCTGCGCGGCTCGGTGATATCCAGATCGCGTCGTTGGATCGTGTACACACAGCCGGCACTGTTGGCCGCCACCACCACCGTGAGCGACGTAGACCAGCGTGATGCGCCGTGGAATGTCGCGTGGTGGAGCTGCAGCTGTGCGGTTACGGGTGCGCGGCGGTCGTTCACCAGCCAGACCTCGTAGCCATCGCCGACGGGGTGGAGCGTGACGAGTACCGGAGCGTATGCCCGTTTGGTGTAAAAGTACCCCGCCTTTGGCGTACTAAAATAATCCACCACCCCCCAATCTGCGGATGGCCAGATACTGTTGTATTGCCAGAACAACGTTCCCGAGCAATTCCACTTGCCCCGGCGAAAGTGCTCGATCCCACAGCTGAGCGCTTCTCCCTGCACCAGGCGACCGTACGGCAGCCAGGCATCGATGCCAATTGCGTTGTCGCGCATGACACCAAACATCGATGTGGTATAGAAATCCAGCATATCCTGAAAGTGTGCCGGGAATGCCAGGATATTTGGGATATGAAAACGCCACGCTGCGCTCGTCGTATGCTGTGCTGCGGTACTCAAGAAGCGGTCAAGCGATGCTGGTTCGGGAATTGCCGGGAAGGCCGCGTATTCGCTGATAAACCTGCCGGTGTCTTCGCGATAATTTGCCGGGTCGAGCGATTCCCAGCGATAATTCATCGCGCCCAGATCATCGACGCCAAGCGCGACGCGATAGGTGTGGCTATCGCCTGTGTGCGGGCTATTTGGATTTTCGCCACCCCACGGGCTACTGGGCCAGTAGGGTCGGGTCCAGTTCGGCGCAGACCCGTGGCAGTATGTCGTGGAACAGATCCCATCCCGCAAGTGTGTGGAGCCACTCGGTCATGGTCTGCTCGCCGGGTTTCCACTGGTGCAGATACAACCACTCGTTCTCGTTGTTGCCACACCAGAGCACAATCGCGGGGTGGTTTCGCAGTAATTGGACGATGATGCGCGCTTCGCGCTCGGCCTCGGCGCGAAATCCGGGGTCGAAATCGGGATAGCCGGCGCACGCGTACATAAAATCCTGCCAGACCATGATCCCCAATTCATCGCACACATCGTAGAACGCCGGGTCTTCGTAGATGCCGCCGCCCCAGATCCGGAGCATCGTGAAGTGGGCGTCGCGTGCGAGCTCGATCAATGCCCGGTAGTGCTCGGGTATGGTTCGCAGCGTCAGCGCGTCGCAGGGCACCCAGTTGGCCCCTTTACAGTAAATCGGCGTATCGTTGACGACGATCGTGAACGTCGTGCCATCCGCAACCGGTTCCTGTTGCAGCGCCACCGAGCGCACGCCAAATCGCACGGTACGTTCGTCGAGTACCGTATCTGCTGCCAGCAGGCGCACCGTGCATTGATACAACGGCTGTTCACCCATGCCGTGTGGCCACCAGAGCGCGGGATCGGTGAGCGTAAACGACGCGGTATGCACGGCGGTGGCGTGCTGCCCGGTCAGATCGATGCGTTGCGTACCTACCAACGCCCCATCGGGGTTGCGAATTGCGACCTCGGCGACGAGATCCTGCGCATCGAACTGCGCGACCGCGCAGTGTACCTCGATCTGCGCGTGGGCTGTGCCGTGCAACGTGCTGATCACGTGGACATCGCGCAACGTCGCGTGGCGATGAGCCACCAGCTGAATCGAGCACCACACGCCAAATGTCACGATCCGGGGTGCCAGATCCCACCCAAACGAGCAGAGACACTTTCGTGCCCAGGCGGCCTGCAATTCGCTCTGGCTGCGCCACAGGCGCGTGATATCCTTGTCGGCAAGTTCAAGCGCGGTCGAGCGGAGCAGCACGACGATCTCATTTTCGCCGGGGCGGAGATGTGCCGCCACAGCGAACGTGGCAGGAACAAACTGGTTTGCGTGCTGGCCGACCAGCGCACCATTGATCCAGATTGTCGCGTAGGTATCGAGCCCGGCGCATTCGAGCTCGATCTGCTCACCGGTAAAGGTTGCGGGGAGCGTAAAGCTGCGGCGATACCACCAATCGTGCTGTTCGATCCAGCCGAGATCCTGCGCGTTTAGCTCCCAGAAGGGGTCGGGAATTGTGCCCAACCGCGCGAGGTCGGCCTGCACGGTACCTGGCACCTCACCCGGTAGCCATGTGTATCCTGAGAATTGTGCAAGCTGCGGCTGTGTGCGCTGGCGCGGGTCGGCGGGAACCCCGGCGAAGGCCCACGCCCCATCGAGCGCGATTGTTTGTCGTGCAGCAACCATCCCCTGCTCCTTCTTGGCGTTGCGGGGTGCCATCTGGCTACCCTTTGAGACCACTGGTGACGACACCCTGCAAAATGTACCGCTGTGCAAGGAAAAACAGCACGATCGGTGGCATGGCATACAGCACGCAGGCAGCGAGGGTGATCGGAATCAGCGGCTGGCCCTGCGGGTTGACATAGGCGGTCGCGAGTTTGACGGCGAGTGTCGTGTTGGCATCGCCCAGAAAGAGCAAGGGTGTAAACCAATCGCCCCACACCCATGTAAAATTAAAGATCGCCGAGGTTGCCAACACCGCCTGCGCATTGGGAAGAAACATCTGCCAGAAAATTCGTGTCGGGCCGCAGCCATCGATTTCGGCAGCTTCTTCGAGTTCCTTTGGAAATGCGGCGAAGAATTGGCGAAACAGAAAGATATGAAACGGGCTCGCGCTCAGCCCCCAGAGCACCCACGGCCAGTAGCTATTCGTCAGTTGCAGCCGTGAGAAGAGGATGAACTGTGGTAACACGGTGACGATTTGCGGGATCATCAACAGTGCGACGACGACGGTAAACAGCACGTTGCGCGCGGGGAGCGCGAAACGGGCGAACGCATACCCCGCCATCGCACTCGTGAAGACGCACAGCACGGTATATGTGAGCCCCAGCACAAGCGAGTTTCCCACATAGGTGAAGAACGGGATGATTGTCAGCGCGGCGACATAGTTGCCCCATTGCGGCACCGCCGGTACCCAGGTGATCGGGCAGGTGAGATATTCGACGTCGCGCTTGAACGAGGTGATGACCAGCCATACGACAGGCATGAGGATCAGCGTGCCGACACCGGCCAGCATCGCATATGTTCCCAGCTGACGCAGCGGCGGTCGTGGCAGCGTCGATGGTTGCACACATGTCATGCGCCCTCCACATCAGTTTCGTAGTGAACCCAGTAGCGTGCGGTGCGAAACACGATCCAGGTGAGCACAAGAATGACAATCAGCAACATCCAGAGCAACGCGATACCATAGCCAAACCGTTGTTGGACAAACATCTGCTGGTAGATATGCACCATATAGAGATAACTCGATCGTGGCGGTAGACCGATTCGCCCATTGATACTACCGAGTAGCAGCGGGATCACGAGCGCCTGGAATGCGGCGATCAGGGCCAGCACGAGTTGGAAGAACAACACGGGCGACATGAGTGGGACGATGATATAGCGCAAGACCTGCACCGGCCCGGCCCCATCGAGATGCGCTGCTTCGTGCAGGTCGGTCGGAATGCCCTGTAATCCCGCCAGAAACACGACCATCCCGGCTCCCAGCCCGGTCCAGAGCGCAATTGCCGTCAAGGATTGCAGGGCGTGGTCGGTTAAAAATGGCAGCGCTGTACCGGGGCGTACCACGCTGAGCATGCCATTGGCGGCAGCGACGTTTTCTTGCAGAATTCCGAGCGATACGCGCGTCATCGATCACATGCCCGATGTACGTGTACCCCGTCGGTATGCGCTGGGTGTCATGCCGACGGCGCGTTGGAACATCCGGCTAAAATAGGCACTATCGTTGAAGCCGACGGCCAGCGCGATTGCGGTGATACTCAGGTTTCCTGTCTCGAGCAATGCGCGCGCCTGCTGGATGCGAAAGCGCAGGACGTAGGTCATGGGGGGAATACCCAGCTCCTGATGAAAACAGTCGGTGAGATGGTCTTGGTGGACACCGACGTGTGCTGCGATGTGCTCGCGCAGGAGCGGTTCGGCGGCATGCGCGTGAATGTACGTGATGGCTTTGCGCACGATCCGCTGTGCGGCACTGCCAAAACGATGCGCCTGCGACAATGCTGCGGCGAGATGTGCCAAAACTTCGTCG
>JAYUYF010000226.1:0-1810 GCA_043752605.1 Roseiflexaceae bacterium | reverse complement strand
CGACGCCCGCCGCCTCGATCGTGTGCGGCAGATCGGCCCCGCGCACCACCGCGATGCCGCCCACAAACACAATCACCATCGCCAGCAGGAAGACGGGTACCGAGACACGCACCTGCGCTACCTGGATACTGCCGCGCACACGCAACTGACGCGGTGCGACGGCACTCAGCCACAGATCCTCGTTCATCTGGTTGTCCCGGTATTCGTCGCATTCGTGCCGATCAGGCCCTGCGCGGCCTCGACGATTGTGCTGGTCTGACTCACAAGCGCCACCAGGATCACAAACACCAGCAATTCCATCCCCGCCGCCCGCAGATCACGCGGCGATTTAAAGATATGCTTGGTCATATCGAGCAAGAGAAAAAACCCACCCGCAGTCGCGATCAGGCCGGTCAGCCAGACAATCAGCGTCGCAAACAGACTGTCGAGGTTGGGGAGCTCCGGCGCGGCAAACACGAGCAATTGAGAAAGATCCATCAGAAACTCCTTACACATTCAACGACACCAGATCAGATCGGGAAACACCGCGCAGCTGGCATCGCGTAGCCACGTGCCGACATCGCCGCCACCATATGCGCCGCCGTCGGCGTGTGGCGACCAGTACTGGCCTGCTGCGGGTGTGCCAGGCGGTGGTGTGGCCACCAGCGCATCCGGGTGGCCGGGCGGCGGCAGTTGATATGGCGCTCCCGCAGGAACCGTAGTCCCATCGACGGCAAGATCGGCCTGCGCACGCGGCAGAAATTCGAGCGGATCGACCAGTTCGGTCGTACACGCCGCACCCGGCGGCAGTATGTGGCCCGCAAGCCAGCGTGGTGTACAGATATTTGTGCTGGGCAGCGCGCCGTCGTGCCCCAGCACGCGCAGCCCAACGTGTAGCGCCGGGCCTGCCACTCGCCCGGTGGTACCCACAAATCCAAGTGTGCTCGCAAGCTGATACACCGCATCGCCCACGCGCAGCGGCGGCCCGCAGCCTGGCCAGGTGGTCAGCGCGCCGTCAAAGCGTGGCGGCTGCGGCACACACGCGGCCGGGTTGACCGCCACCACCAGGGGCGGTAACTCGGGCAGACCGGGCAGCGCGCCACAGCCGCCGGATGACCAGCCAAGATCAGGGAACGCCGCGCGCAAGCGTTCCAGTGACCAGACCTGCCGCATCGCACCAGCCCAGCCGACACCGTCCGGGTGATATTCGTAGTGCCACCACTCGGCCGATTCGGCCTGATCGGGGATGCGTTGCCAGCCATGACGCAAAAAGATCGCGGTCACATCGGCGCTGCGGTACAGCAGTCGCCAGTAGCGCCCTTCGCGCACGCGGTGCCATGCCGCCGACGTGTCGACATCGACGGCACGACCGGTCATGTGCCACGACATCCGCGCGACTCCCGGTTTGTCGGTGCGAAACTCGGGCGCGCGCAACGCATCTGCCAGCCTGCCGAGCGGGTCGGCTCCCGTCAGGGCCTGCACCTCGGCGCGGATGGCCGCAAAACTTGCCGCCGCCGGGGCGGCGAGCTGCATCCCCGCGCTTGTGCCGTGGGCATTGCGTACACCCACCAGCGGCACCAGATCGAGCACCGGGCAGCTCGGTGCAGGCAACAGATCGGCGGCGGGCGGCGCATCATCCGAGACGAGCGGCGGCGGTGTGGGCAGCACCTCGCTTGTCGGCTGTGGTACCGGCTGCGCCCGCCGCAGCGCAGCGCTGCTGATGCGCAACACGCGGAATGTGGCTGGCGCGCCCTGCTCCCCGATCAGATTGCTGACCGGCGTTGCTACGGGTGTTGGACTCGGTGCGGGCGGTGGTGGCCGCAGATCCCCC
>JAYUYF010000225.1:0-4815 GCA_043752605.1 Roseiflexaceae bacterium | reverse complement strand
GCGTAGGTGCCGCCCGTCGGCACTGGCTACCATCCATCCGCTATCGCGTCATCGCGGCCTTGACGATCGCACTGCCGCGCACGGTGACGTGGGCGGTCTGAGTGATCGTGTAGCCATCCTCGGTTGTTGCGCTCTGATTTGCGCTAAAGGTCAGATCTTGCACGGCATCACCTTTACGCTGGCGGCGCGGGTTGGGCTGTGCCACGATCGTCAGCGGTGCGCGCACGGTGCCGGGCAGCAGCCGCGCCAGTGCGGTGCGCGCGATGCCCACCAGTTCGCGCGGCAACTCGCGTTCGGTGATCGCCGATTTTGGCCGCGATTTGGGCACACGATCGACGGCCACGACGCGCTCGGGCGTCCAGAGCGTCGCCGCCGCGGCCGGTGTGTCGCTGATCGTGGCCCACGGGTCGCCCATCAGCACAAATTCGAGCAGCGTTTTGTGGTCGACATCGTCGAGGTAGCCTTGGCGGCGATACATCTCCTGCGCGAATTCGACGCGCGCGTGATGTAGTGCGGTGCCGAGCGCAACTCCCGCGTGCAGATGGCGCATCAGCTTGCCGAAGAGCAGATCGGCCGCCACCAGCGGTGTGTCGCTGCTACCGTAGGCGTTGACGGTGGCACCCAGGTACGCCAGTGCACCCTCGCCAAATGCGCGCAGCGCGATCGAGGTCGCGGCGGTGCGCCCGGCCAGTTCTGCGCCGTAACACGCCTCCGAAAGCACGATCGTGCCAGCCGCGATCCCCGTCGCCAGGTGTGCGGGCCGCAGTGCGATCGGCAGTCTGGTGGCCGGACCGTCCCACGCGGCGGGCTGGCCATAAAAATTTGGCATGCCGGTGGCACCGTGCAGATTGATATACAGCAGCCGTCTGCGGCCGAGCAGACCGACATCAAGCGTATCGGCCTCGAACGGTGGCGCGGTCAGCAGTGGCGCTTCAGGGTCACACTCGTGGAGCACCGCCGCAGCTGCGCCGCGCCAGATCTCGGCGGCGTAGCCCGCGCTGCGCGTGAGAGCGCTCTTGCGGCCACGCTGCCAGAAACGTTGCGCGCGGCTGCCGCTGTGGCTGGCGATCATCGTATCGAGCAGCGCGAGCAACGGCTGAACATCGTTGCCGGCACCACACGGCAGGCGCGCCACGATCCGTTGCGGCAGCAAGAATCCGGCATCATCACAGCCGTAGGGGTTATCCGTCAGCAGCAGCGGGTCATCATCAGGCAGTGGATTTGGCAGTCGGTGGAACGGCACGATATCATCATCACCGAGCAGCAGCAACGTCTCGAGTGTGCGGCCGCGTTCGTGGAGCGCCGTTGTCGCGCTGCGCACGAGATCACGGATGGCGCGGGCATCGTGCGCGGCGGGCGTCAGCGTGATATCGCCCAGCGCGAGTGACGCGGCATCGTCAAAATAGCCGTGGCGCAACAGCACACCACGGCGGCCGAGTGCTGCGCCGAGCTGGTGGAGCGCACGGTCGATCGCGGCAAAACCCGCCGCGCCAAAGCGGCGCGTGAGCGCAGCACGCGAGCTGAGCAGCAGCTGGGATGATTGTTGGCCGGCCGCCCAGCCCACGAGCGGGCGCGCACCCGCCCCGGCATCGGCCACACGGTGGCGCAGGCGTTCGGTGAGGGCGATGTACGATTGCAGGTCGGCGTCGACAACGGGTGGAGCTACCTGTTCTGGCGTATTTGTTGACTCGGCTATAGGTACGTGATGGGCAACAATACGGAGCGCTTTTTCGGCGGCGAGCGGGCGCGCGGGGAGCAGCGGCAAATAGGCATCAAGCACCGCAAGGTCGGCGTCGCGCGTGATCAGCTGGTCGGTATGCAGTTGCCAGGGGGGCAGCGCGGGTGCAAAGAACCGGCGGCTGAGCGTGGCATCGGGGTCGAGCCGGACGATACGGGTGCGGAGCGTGCTGCCGCTCGCAGGATCGAGCGCGATCCGCAGCAGCAAGACCGGTAGGCTTTGCTGGATGCTACCCGGCAGCTCGGCGAGCAACGCGTGCGCCTCGGCTTCGCGGCCACAGCGGCGTAGCGCCTCGGCGGCGGCGATCTGCAGGCCGGGCGCGGGCGCGCGGGCGATCGCTGCCAGCAGGGCCGATGCGGCGATCTCGGCGTGACCGCGGCGGAGAAACAGGATCCCCTGCTCGCCACCCACCAGATTGCTGGCTTCGTCCGCGAGCGGGTCATGGCTGGTCGCGTGGCCGATCGCGGTCTGGGCTGCTGCATCGTCGCCCAGGGCCGCAAGCGCACCCGCGAGCGCCGCCCAGGCATCGGCATCGAGCGGGTGCAGCAGCAGGATTGCGTCAAGCTCGGTACGGGCTAACTCGGCGCGGCCGGCTTCGAGCAGCGCGCGTGCGCGGAGTACCCGCAGCGCGATCGATTCGGGATACGCGCGGAGCAGCGCGGTCGTGGCGCGCTCCGCAGTGATGTGGTCACCCATACGAAGCGCGAGTTCGGCGGCGCGGCGCGCGCGTGCGCTCTCGATCGTATCCCACGGCGGCGGCTCAGGGCCGGGATCGGGCGGATGCGGATCGGGAAACGGTAATTCGAAGAGTTCATTGAGCGTGTGTGTGTACATGGTCGGCTGGTTCCTTTCCTCGCTGGTGTGCGTTGTGCTGGCGGTGATCATGCGGCCTCCTCGTGCTCATCGCGCATATGGCGCGCGACAAAGGCGAGCGGGCCGAGCGAGCTGAGTTCGGCGATCGCATCACCAAACCCGGGACGCAGGCGGATCGCGCGGCGAAAGCGCTCGATCGCCCGGCTATACTGGCGCAGGCGGCGGTGTGCGCGGCCTGCCAGAAAGTGATAGCGTGGCTCATCCGGGGTGAGCTCGATTGCTTGCTCGAAGGCAACCAGCGCCTCGCGGTCGCGGCCATCGTTGAGCAGCGCCTCGCCGTAGCGCGCGCGCAGTTCGGCTTCACCCGGCTGGAGTTGCAGTGCGCGCTCGAAGGCGCGTGCCGCGTGGCTGAAACGGCGCAGGCGCGTGAGCGTATCGCCGAGCCGCAGCTGATAATCGGCCACATCCGGGCGTACTTCGGCCGCCTGGCGCAGATGGTCGAGCGCGTTTTCCGGCTGTTGCTCAGCCGTGTACAACCGCGCCAGCGTATCGTGTGCCTCGGCGCTGAGCGGGTCAAGCGCAAGCGCCCGGTCGAGCGCGACGCGCGCGGTGCGCGGCTCGTCTGCATCGAGCCGCGCGCGCCCGAGCCCACTCCAGTGGCTGCTGGTCTGCGGCGCGTGCTCGGTGGCGATCGTATAATGCCAGGCCGCCACGTCGTGTTCGCCGCGTTCGGCCGCCAGCGCACCGGCGGCGGCGTGCAAGTCGGCGTCTGCACCAAACGCGAGTAGCGCGCGCTCGGCGCTCTCGCGCGCCAGATCATATTCGCCCAGCTCGCGCTGCGCGCGCACCAGCCCGCGCCAGTGGCGTGCATCGCTCGGCGCACGCTGGACGGCCTGCGCAAAGTGCGCGTGGGCGGCGCTGGCATCGCCGAGCTGGATCTGGAGTTCGGCGAGCTCAAAGTGCGATTCGCCGTCGGCATCACTACCCGCGACTGCAATGACCAACGCATCGCGCGCCTCGGCCGATTTGCCCTGGCGCGCCAGCAAGCGGGCGAGCGCCAGACGCGGTGCGACGGCGGCCGGGTCGAGGTTTGTGGCGCGCTGGTAGGCGCTGCGCGCGGCATCGACCATGCCCATGCGCTGACAAATCTCGCCCATTTGCGCGTGCCAGTCGGCCACATCCGGGCGCAGCGTCATCGCGTTGATCATGGCTGCGCGCGCGTCCTGCGTGCGCTCGCTCTGCATGTACAGGATTGCCAGCCGCTGGTGATGTTCGGCCACGGATGGGTCGAGCCGCACCGCGCGGCCGGCCGCGCTGATCGCCCGTTCGCGGCGACCAGCAGCGCTGTAGGCATCGCTCAGCGCTGCCACGCTGGTGCTCTCGTCCGGGCGCAGCGCGACGGCCTGTTCAAGCGCGACCACTGCTTCGCGCGCTTGCCCGGCCGCGATGTGGGCGCGCCCGAGATCGCGCAGCGTGTCGACGTTGTCTGGCTGCGCTTTGGCTGCCTGGTGCAGTGCGGTCAGCGCGGCGGCAGTATCACCGCTGGCCAGCGCCACGCTGCCGAGCGCGGCCAGATCGGCGGCATCGCCGGGGGCGAGCCGCACCAGGATCTCGAGATCGGCGCGTGCGGCGGTGGCAGCGCCATTGCGGCGGTGGCAGGCGGCGCGCGCACGCAGCGCGGCAATCTGTGTCTGCGCGTCGGCGGCGGCAGCACCGCTTTCGAGGCAGTGGTCGAATGCGGTGATCGCCGCCGGAATTGCGCCGTTGTGCTGCGCGGCCTGGCCGAGCGCCAGCCACCAGTCGCGCCGTGTGCTATCAAGTTCGAGCGCACGCGCCAGCGCACCGATCGCCTGCTTCAAGCGTGGTGCCAGGCTATCGGGCGTGCGCTCCTCGTTTGCCAGCGCCTGGTGTGCGGTGCCCAGCGCGGCGTGGTGTGCTGCACACTGCGGATCGGCGGCGGCGGCGGCGCTGAGAAACGGCAATGCTTCAGACGGGCGACCGGCGGCGAGCAACGCGTTGCCGGTATTGGCCGCCGCGCGTGCATCGTTGGGGGCCAGGTCGCAGGCGCGGCGCAACGCGTCGATTGCGTCCTCGCTCTGGCCTGCTGCAAAGAGCGCTGCGCCGAGCGTACGCCACGCCTCGGGGTTGCGCTGATCGAGTGCGACGGCGCGGCGCGCACTGCCGACGGCCTCCTGTACCAATTCGGGCGTGGGGCCGTGGTCGTTGCATTTGGCCTGCGGGTCATCCGCGAGCGCGGCGGCGAG
>JAYUYF010000224.1:0-4817 GCA_043752605.1 Roseiflexaceae bacterium | reverse complement strand
CGGCGCACCGAGGCGGCGCATCTGATCAGCGCACGCGTTGGCTGGGATATCACCGATTTTGGCGAGGGGAACTATGCGCGCAAGGGGTTGTTTCTCTTTACCGTGCGCAATGGCGATCTGGCCGATCTACGCAGCGGCCGTGGGCGGGTCTACTGCGAAAAACTGCTGATCGCTGATATCGAGCAGATGACGCCACTGCATTACCACTGGAGCAAGACCGAAGACATCATCAATCGCGCGGGTGGTGTGCTGGCGGTACAGGTCTTCAACACCACTGCTGATCACAAACTGGCAGATACGCCGGTCGAGTTGATGGTCGATGGTCTGACGCGCCGCGTCGAGGCCGGGGCGATCCTCGAGCTCCAGCCGGGCGAGAGTGTGACCCTCGTGCCGGGTGTCTACCACGCGTTCTGGGCCGTCCACGAGAAAGTGCTGATCGGCGAGGTTTCGACCGTCAATGATGATGCAAACGACAACAAGTTCTTCGAGTCGATCGGGCGCTTTCCGACGATCGAAGAAGATGAGCCCGCACTCCACTTGCTCGTGAGTGATTACGATCGGCTATGAGTCCGCGATCTTCAGACGCGGATACACGCTTACGCCGACCGCACCCCCCGGCCCCCTCTCCCACATGGAGAGGGGTGCAGCCGCGCTCAAGCACGCACCGCTACCGATTCGTGGCGGGTGCCAGGCCACAACAACAGTGCGCCGCCGAGTAGCGCGGTGAGCGTCGCGGCGACGAGCAGCATGGACTCGACCGGCACGTTGAGCGTGAGCGGCGGGTGGTAGCCAAAACCGTAATCGACGACCAGCGACAGCGCAAACCAGCCGATCACCGCCAGCTTTGCGCCGATGCCGATCCGCCCGATGCGTGTCGTGAAGAGCAATCCCTCGCAGATCAGCCCGATGTGGGTGATAAACAGCATAATCTCGACCGGCTGCGGCGCACGCGTCTGCGACCAGTCTTGCAGCCAGAACGCGAGCGTCCACACGCCGTACTTGATGCAAAAGAATGCGGTGAGCGCAGCAAACCACGGCCGTGAGCGCCCGGCGCGCGCGTCAAACAACGCGATCGTTCCTAAGAGCGATGCCAGTGGACAATCGGGGATGAACGGCCACGCCCAGACCGGTGCGGCCAGCAACATTGGCCCGTACCAGACCACACCACCGATGATCGCACCCAGCATATTGGCGACAACAGCCGCCCAGAACAGCAGCGGATTGCCGATAATCAGGTTCAGGAGCCAGCGCAGTGGTGTGGTGAGTGTAGTCATGGTCATGTTCCCCCATCCGCCGCCGGGCGGATCATGCGGATCGGTACGCCACCCACCAGCGCGCCGGGCGGCACATCGCGATTGACCAAACTCATAGCCGAGACGGTCGCGCCATCACCGATCACGACGCCCGGCAGCAGCGTGCTGTTGGCCCCGATCGTCACATCGCGCCCGATCACCAGCGGCCCGCGCCGATACTCGTGGCGCAGGTACTCGTGGCACAGCAGCGTCGAGTTGTAGCCAACAATCGTCTCATCGCCGACAGTAATATCCTGCGGAAAAAAGATATCAAACATGACCATCAGCCCGATCGCGGTGTGCGGCCCGAGCCGCGCACCAACGCTGCGGTACAGCGCATTCTTGATTGGAATAAACGGCAGATAGCGCGCCAGCTGGATGATCGCGGCATTACGCACGACGGGCAGGTAGCCGCCCGTCGTGCGTGCAAAATACCAGAGCGTGTTGTGCGGCCCGGGCGATGGGAAGCAGCGCAGCCGCGCGTGGCGCGTGGCGCTGGTGCCCAGGCCATCCGGGCCCCACGCTCCGCTCATCTACTCCTCAGCGATCGTGACGGCCGTCATCTTGTCGCCCGTGCGCACAGCATTGACGACATCCTGGCCGACCAGCACTTTACCAAACACCGTGTGCTTGCCATCGAGGTGCGGTTGCGGTGCGTGGGTGATAAAGAACTGGCTGCCGTTGGTGCGCGGCCCGGAGTTGGCCATCGAGAGCGAGCCGGTGGTATGGCGATTCGGGTTGCTCTTTGAGTCAACCTCGTCCTCGAATTTGTAGCCCGGGCCACCGCTGCCGGTACCGGTCGGGTCGCCACCCTGGATCATGAAATTATTGATCACGCGGTGGAACGTCAGCCCGTCGTAGTACCCTTCACGCGCGAGGAACACAAAGTTATTGACCGTAATCGGCGCGTCCTTCGCAAACAGATCGACGATAATATCGCCGCGTGGGGTCGTAATCGTCGCGGTATACTTCTTTGCCGGGTCGATCTGCATCGTCGGCTTGCTGCTGTACTGTTTGGCTGCCATTGGTTGCTCCGTTTTCGTTTCAATTCGCACAGAAATCATCTTGTCGCCCGTGCGCACAGCATTGACGACATCCTGGCCGACCAGCACTTTACCAAACACCGTGTGCTTGCCATCGAGGTGCGGCTGCGGTGCGTGGGTGATAAAGAACTGGCTGCCGTTGGTGCGCGGCCCGGAGTTGGCCATCGAGAGCGAGCCGGTGGTATGGCGATTCGGGTTGCTCTTCGGGTCAACCTCGTCCTCGAATTTGTAGCCCGGGCCACCGCTGCCGGTACCGGTCGGGTCGCCACCCTGGATCATGAAATTATTGATCACGCGGTGGAAACTGAGCCCATCGTAATACCCTTCGCGCGCGAGGAACACAAAGTTGTTGACGGTAATTGGCGCATTCTTTGCAAACAGCTCGATAATGATATCGCCATGTGTGGTTGTAATCGTCGCGGTATAGTTCGCCGTCGGGTCGATCTGCATCGCTGGTTTGCTACTATATTGCTTTGCTGCCAAAGGTATCTTCCTTATTCTGTATCCTCAACGCCCGGTATTATAGCATGTGCCTTTGACGACTAGATGCGGTGTCTATAACAATTCTCAGATAGATCGAGTCAGGCGCACGGTTGCGCGCCCTCTCCCGCAGGCGGGAGAGGGGCTGGGGGTGAGGGCGGTACAGGCGCAACCATTCAGAGATCTGCTTTATGCAATACTTGGTCAGACCACCGAGGTAGGCTTTGCAATCATAGCCGGGTGCTTTAGCGCCCGGCGTACGTGGTACGCGTAACAACAATCCGCTACCACAGGCGGCTCTGATCGGGCGGCGTGGTATCGCCGAAGCCGGGGCGCTCGGGGAAGATCAGGCCGAGGTGTTCGTAGGCACGGCGTGTGGTGATGCGGCCGCGCGGGGTGCGCTGGAGGAAGCCGAGCTGGATGAGAAATGGCTCGTAGACATCCTCGATCGCATCGATCTCCTCGGCGAGCGCGGCGGCGAGTGTCGAGAGGCCGACCGGACCGCCGTTGAACAGCTCGATCACCGCGCGTAGCAGGCGGCGGTCGTTCTCATCAAGGCCCAGATCATCGATCTCGAGCCGCGCGAGCGAATCACGTGCGACTTCGAGCGTAATCGTGCCACCACCCACCACCTGCGCATAATCGCGCACCCGGCGCAACAGCCGATTGACGATACGAGGGGTGCCACGGCCACGGCGAGCGATCTCACGCGCGCCTTCAGAGTCGGCTGAAACACCGATGATCCGCGCCGCACGCTGCACGATCTGGAACAGCGCCTCGACAGAATAGAACTCGAGCCGTTGCACCATGCCAAAGCGGTCGCGCAGCGGTGACGTGAGCAGCGCGAGCCGGGTCGTCGCCCCGACGACGGTAAAGCGTGGCAATTTCAGACGCAGGTTGCGCGCGCTCGGCCCTTTGCCCACCATAATATCAAGCGCAAAATCCTCCATCGCCGGGTAGAGCACCTCTTCGATCTGGCGATTGAGGCGGTGGATCTCATCGATAAACAGGATATCATCTTTTTGCAGGTTTGTCAGAATCGCGGCCAGATCACCCGCGCGTTCGATCGCCGGGCCCGAGGTGAGCCGAATATTGACACCCATCTCGTTCGCCAGGACATTTGCCAGACTGGTCTTGCCAAGGCCGGGCGGGCCATAGAACAGCGTATGATCGAGCGGCTCGCTGCGCTCTTTTGCGGCCGTGATCGCGATCTGCAGCTGCTCGACGACCTTCTCCTGGCCGATAAATTCGGCCAGGCGGCGCGGGCGCAGGCTCTTCTCGGCCTGCTGATCATCCTCGCCCGCCTCCGGGTCGACGATCCGGTCATCGCTCACCAGCTACCCCAAGCCCGCCAGCAGGCCGAGTTGCAGCAGCACCGCAAAGCGCAGCAGCCGCCCGGCGAGCACAGCGACAAAAAAGATCCAGAACGGTACCCGGGCCGCACCCGCCAGCAATCCGGCCACATCGAAGACCGGATTGAGCGGCGCAGAGAGCACAAATAGTACAACCCCCGCACGCCACGGCTGCGTCATCTGGCGCGCGGCCCAACGCGCAAACCGCGTATCTTCGACAATACTGCTGCCGGCGCGCCCGATCACATACGCGCTACTCTCGCCAATTGTACTACCAAGCGCGCTCGCGAGCATCACTGGCCAGAGCGCGGGAGCAGCGGCAGCGATCGGGATCAGCAACGCCGGCCACGGAATCGGGATGATGACCGTCGCGTTTGCGACCAGCATGACCAGAAACGCGCCGAGATACGACCACTGGCCCATCCCGTCGAGCACTTGCTGCCCGGCCGGGCTTTGTAACGCCAGGTAGGCCGCCACATTGAGAGCCAGCAACACCAGCGAAGCGAGCCCGACCTGGAGCAACGTGCGGCGGCGCGGCGCAGTAGGAGTGACCAAGCTCAACGGGCGCGCCACCGCAGCCAGACGACCAGCGCCGCACCACCTAGCGCGAGCAACGCGAGACCGGCGAAGATTGGCAGACGATCGAGCGG
>JAYUYF010000223.1:0-1818 GCA_043752605.1 Roseiflexaceae bacterium | reverse complement strand
TCCGCTCGGTGGTGAAGACCACTTCGGGCTCATTGAGCACCGGTTCGAGCCAGGTGCTGAGCCAGTGGAGCCCGGGAATATTGAGCAGCCCACCAATGACAGCACCAGCCGCCAGGATTACCATCGGCCAGCGCATTGACGGCTCGGGGTCGTGTGGTTCGTAGCTGGTATCGCGGCGCTTGCCCGCAAAGATCAGCGCCGAGGCGCGGCCCATGTAGAACGCGGTAATCGCCGAGGCAAACACCAGCGCCAGCGCCGCGCCGACGTTCTGCGCCTCGAACCAGGCGTGACCCAGGATCTCGTCTTTGCTCCAGAACCCGGCAAGCGGGAAGATGCCGCTGATCGCCAGTGCGCCCACCGCCCACAGGCGGAATGTCATCGGCAGTGCGGCGCGCAGGCCACCCATCTTGCGCATGTCCTGGGTCTCGTGCGTGCCGTGGATGATCGCGCCCGCCGCGAGAAACAGCAGCGCTTTGAACAGGCCGTGCGTCAGCAGGTGGAACATACCGGCCACAAAGCCACCCATCCCTACTGCGGCCACCATGAACCCGAGCTGCGAGATCGTCGAGTAGGCCAGCATCCGCTTGATATCAAACTGCGTCACCGCCGCCAGTGCCCCCACCAGCGCAGTGGCAACCCCAATACCCGTCGCCCACGCCGCCGCGTCCGAGACCTCGAACAGCGTGTGGGTACGCGCCATCAGGTAGACACCCGCTGTCACCATCGTCGCGGCGTGGATCAGCGCCGACACCGGCGTGGGTCCGGCCATCGCATCGGGCAGCCAGGTGAACAGCGGGATTTGCGCCGATTTGCCCGCGACACCGAGCAGGATCAAGAGCCCGACCGCCAGGCCGACATTCAGGTTGCCCAGCTCACCAATCGCGATCTGTGCACCGGTCAACTCAGGCAGCCGCGCCAGAAACCCGGGCGTCGCGCTGCCGGTATCACCGTAGAACGTCAGCGTCCCGACGCGCGAGACGATCAGCATCATTGCCAGCAGCAGACCGGCATCGCCGATGCGATTTACCACAAATGCTTTGATCGATGCCTCGGCCGGTACGATCCCCGGCGGCACGCTCTTGCGCTCGAAGTAGTGCCCGATCAGCAGGAACGAACAGAGCCCGACGCCTTCCCAGCCGAGAAACATCAGCAGCAGATTATCGGCTAACACCAGCATCAGCATCGAAAAGACAAACAGATTGAGCGCGGCAAAATAGCGCACCGGCCGATTGTCGTGCGCCATGTAGCCAATCGAATAGATGTGGATCAGCCCGCCGACACCCGTGATCAAGAGCGCCATCACCGCGCTGAGCGGGTCGATCATCAGGCCAAACGGCACGACGAAGCCGCCGATCCGGATCCATTCCCACAGGACAAAGCCAAACCGGCGCGCTTCTTCGGGCAACCCGGCGAGCATGACGGTAGCCGCGATCGCGACCACAAACGCCGCGCCCACACTCGCGCTGGCCACCAGACCGGCCGTGCGCCCGTTGCGCACCGCCAGCGCATTGATCAAAAATCCGGCGAGCGGAAACGCCGGCAGCAACCAGATGATCCACGAGGGCATGCGTGTTATCCCTTCAACAGGTTGACATCATCAATGTTGGTCGTGGCACGCGTGCGAAAAATTTGCACCAGCAGCGCCAGCCCGACCGCGACCTCGGCGGCGGCGACCACAATCGTAAAAAATACCATCATCTGCCCGGCCAGATCCTGGCGCGCAAAGGCAAACGCCACCAGCGACAGATTGCCCGCGTTGAGCATCAACTCGATCGACATAAAGACCACCAGCGTGTTGCGCCGCGTCAGCACGCCAAT
>JAYUYF010000222.1:0-1820 GCA_043752605.1 Roseiflexaceae bacterium | reverse complement strand
GCCAAAATCGTAGCCCCAGACCCGATCGTAGATCACCTCGCGCGTCAGTACCTGCTGCGGATGCTGCATAAACAGCTCGAGCAACTCGTACTCCTTGGCGGTGAGCTCGACGCGCCGCCCGCCGATCTGGGTCTCGTGCGCGGCGGTATCCATCGTCAGCGGGCCATAGCGCAAGACCACCGGCTGGTCGGCGCGGCGGCCACGGCGCAGTTGCACGCGCACGCGCGCCAGCAATTCTTCGAAGGCAAACGGTTTGATCAGATAATCGTCCGCACCAGCTTCAAGCCCGGCCACACGGGCCGGCACCGAATCGCGCGCGGTGAGCATGATAATTGGCAGATCCGACACGCTGCGTAGTCGCCGCGCGACTTCGAGCCCATCGACGCCAGGCAGCATCAGATCGAGGATCACCAGTTCGGGCGGGTTGTCGCGCGCGGCCGTCAGCGCCGCCTGGCCATCGCTGGCCACTTCGACCTGAAACCCTTCGAGCGTCAGCCCGCGGCGCAGGTAGCGCGCGATCTCGGCTTCGTCCTCTACCACCAGAATACGTGTCATTGCCGCCACTCCATCCCGATCAGCCGTGCGTGTTGTGTGTTTGATTCTAGCAGGCTGCACGCTGCTACGCAAACGCGCGCAAAATGCTACAATCGCCGCGTAGCACGCAGCAGGTCGTAGTCGTCGCCTCATAGCTTGCTACGACGTGCTACGGCGCTACGTGCATCATGGATGATGAAGATGATTCAAGGGGGAGTGGTGATGAAACCAGTACGCATGGGAATTATCGGCTGCGGCGGCATGGCGCGCGGCCACGGGCGCGCGTTTGCGCGCAGTACACCGGGTGTCGAGCTCGTCGCGCTTGCGGAGCCAAACGAGGCAAACCTCGATCGTTTTGTGCGCGAGGTGTTTATCGATGGAAGTGAGCCCGATACCTTTGCCGATTATCGCGAGATGCTGGCGAAGGTGCCGCTCGATGGAGTGCTGCTGGTCACGCCGCACAACCAGCATTTTCAACAGGCGATCGATGCGATGGACAGCGGCGCACACGTGCTGATCGAGAAGCCGATGGTCATCCGCACCGAAGATGCGCGCGCGCTGATCGCCCACGCCGAGAAAACCGGCAAAGTGGTCTCGGTCGCGTTTCCGGGGCCGTTCACGCGTGAATTTCAGTACATCCGCGAGGTGATCGCGCGTGGTGATCTCGGCGAGATCTCGCTGGTGAGCGGTGTGTGCGCACAGCCCTGGATCCAGAATGTCGGTGGCACCTGGCGCACGATCCCGGAGGTTTCGGGTGGTGGCAACCTCTACGATAGCGGCGCGCACATGTTCAACGCGATGCTGTATTTGAGCGGGCTCGCCGCTACCGAAGTCTTTGCGATGATCAACAACAAGGACCAGGCCGTCGATATCGTCGGCGCGGTGACGCTGCGTTTGAGCGGCGGTGCGATCGGCAGCGCGATCGTCTCAGGCGATGCGACGGTGTTCGAGCAGGGCATCTATATTCAGGGTACAAAGGGTTCGATCAAGACCAGCATCTATGGTGGTTCGCTTGAGCACTGGAGCGGCAACGAGCGCGTCAAGTATCCGGTGGTTGCCGAGACGACCTCGCTTCAACAAAACTTTATCGATTGTATTCGCGGTGAGGCCACCACACCCAGCCCAGCGCTTCTCGGTCTGCGCCAGGCACTGCTGATGGACGCGATCTACGCCTCGGCGGCGGCAGGCGCGCCGGTGACGGTGGCGGAGGCATAAACAGCGCGGCGGGCGGCGGGCGCGGCAATAACTGGGCGCTGCTGTGCTACGGCGGAGTTAACCAGACGACG
>JAYUYF010000221.1:0-11334 GCA_043752605.1 Roseiflexaceae bacterium | reverse complement strand
ACGCATCCGTACCACCGAGACCAATATTGATAGTAGCGCCGCGCTCGACGCGATCCTTACGCTCGATCGGCTGCTGGCGCGGGCGTACGGGCTGGCCGCCGCCGACGCGGCGTATCTTGCGCAGTTTGATCGGCCGCGTCTTGCGCCACCTCGCGCGCCAGACGGCGTTTGAGAAATGCCAGCACCATCGTCTCTTCCGGGTCGAGCCCCTGCGCGGCGTGTTCGAGCTCGTCTGCGGTACGCTGCACCAGCGCATCGAGCAATGTGCCTGCGAGGTAGGCGTTGATCACCTCGGGGTGAATATAGCTCTTCTGCGAGACCGCGCGCGTGTTGCCGAGCCGCTGCGCCACGCGCTCGACGGCGGCCACCACATTTTTGCGCGCCTGGGTCTCTTCATCAAACACACCGATCTCGTGCAGCGCGATCGTCGCGATCACTGTACCGGCCCAGGTACGAAAATCCTTGGCGGTAAACGGCTCACTCGTCACCGTGCGCAGGTAGGCATTCACATCGTCCGAATCGACGCTGTGGCGCTGGCCGTCATCGTCGAGATACTGAAACAACTCGTGGCCAGGAATCTCGCGGCAGCCTTTGACCACGCGCGCCAGTTTGCGGTCGTTGATGCTGACATTGTGCTTGACGCCGCTCTTGCCGGTGAAGCTGAAGCGCAGCGTAGACCCATCGACCGCGACGTGTTTGTCGCGCATGGTTGTCAGCCCGTACGATTTGTTGCTGCGCGCATATTCCTCGTTGCCCACGCGGATCAGCGTTGTCTCGAGCAGCCGCACGACGGTTGCCAGCACCTTCTCACGCGGCAGCCCGGGCAAGGCCATATCGCGGGCGATCTGCGCGCGCAGCTGCGGCAGGGCTGCGCCAAACGCGAGCATACGCGTGTATTTTGTCTCGCCGCGCGCCGCCGTCCAGCGCTGATGGTAGCGGTACTGTTTACGCCCTTTTGCATCGCGGCCGGTCGCCTGGATATGGCCATTCGCCTGCGGCGCGATCCAGACATCGGTGTAGGCCGGTGGGATCGCCAGTTTGCGGATCCGCGCCAGCGTGGCGTCGTCGTGGATCGGGTCGCCGCCGGGTGCATAGTAGACAAACGTCTCACCATCGCGTTCGCGCCGAATACCCGGTCGGGTATCATCGATATAGCGCAAACCGGCGTCTTTGGCGATCTCCTGGGATGTGCTTGGCTGGTCGTTCATTGGTGCTCATTGGTCATCAGCACGTGGACGGGGCGTGACACGCAGCGCTTGCCAGGCAACAACCGCGCCACGACACCCGGTGCGACGCCGCGCATAGTATACTATGCGGAAACAGAATTATGTTCGAGTGTGACAACATGTTTGGCGATGGCACCAACACGGCATAGCGCTGAACCATTGCTGCGGCCATACGAAAAATGACGTGTGAGGTCAAACTATGCACTTCCTTTTGCCCGCCGATCCCTTTGCGGCGACAACGCCGGATGCGGCATACGCGGATGAAGCAATCGCGCTGCGCGAACGTGGTTGTGGGGTCTCACTGTTTTCGTTTGAGGATTTTGAGTCGGGCGCGTTCAAGCCGCGCCCGGCGCTCCCTGCCGCAGCCGAAGTCATCTATCGTGGATGGATGTTGAATGTAGCAAACTACACGCGTTTGCAGGAGTCTGTTGCATCGTGCGGGGCGCAGCTGCGCACATCTGCCGCGCACTACCGGCGCTGCCACTATCTGCCGGAGTGGTATGCTGCCTGCGCCGATCTCACGCCGAAAACCCTGTTTGCAGCGGAGGGAGACGACTATGCTGCGCTCGTGGCCAGCACCGAATGGCGCAGCTATTTTGTCAAGGACCACGTCAAGTCGCTCACGACTGCGCGGGGTTCTGTTGCCCACGCGGCTGCGGAGATCGCCGAAATCGTCGCGCTCATTCGCCAGTATCGCGGTCACGTCGAAGGGGGCATCTGTATTCGCGAATACGTTGATCTCCGTCCTGAGTCCGAGCAACGCTTCTTTGTAATAAACGGAACCGCGTTTGCGTCGGCAGGCATGCCGCCAGCGATCGTCGAAGATGTGGCACGTCGTATCGAGAGCCCGTTCTTTTCGGTCGACGTTGCGCGTACGATGGATGGCAAGCCGATCGTCATCGAACTGGGTGATGGTCAGGTATCAGATCGGAAGGACTGGCCGGTCGACCGTTTCGCAGCGATTCTGTGCGCCGAATGAAATGACAGCGCAGGGCCGCAGCGAGACTGCGGCCCTGCGCTCTCGCCCCCTGATTGTGTGATCAGCGCAGTGCCAGCAGCGCACGCAGTTGCTGATTGCGCAGCCAGACACTGCCCCAGACCAGCGCGCCGAGCAGCAGCGGGAAGACCAGCGCGAATGGTGCCGCGCCGACGCGTACCTGCGTTGCTGCGCGTGCACTGGTGCAGCGGCGTGCGCGTGCGTCATCGCGATGTGCCTACGCGGCGACGAACGCGCGCAACCCGGTGTAGGCGACCAGATCAGGGTATCTGTCTGCGAATTGCTGCCAGAATTCGGCCATCGACGTGTGGCCCTGCACCCCCTGCATGATCAGCAGATCGAGCGCCGCACTCTCGATCCAGTTGACTGCCTCGGTGTAGCCGATCGCCATCTCGGCACCCGTGGCGGCCAGAAACTCCTGCGCCCGCTTTGCGGTCACATCGAGCGTGCCACAACTGCCAAAATGGAACGTCCACCCGGCAAATTCCTGGCCGATCTCACTGGCCAATTCCTCGAGTGTGACAGCGGTGCCATCCGACAGCGCGAGTTCGCCCGGATTGCCGTGAAACGACAGATACAGGTGACAGTACTCGGCGTACTGCGCCACCAGATGCAGGTTGAACGCGAATTCGGCGTAGGTGTTGCAACACAGATGAATCCGCTTGACGCCCTGTGTCTTGGCGATCAGGTCAAGCAGGGGGCGGACACTCAGGTCGATCTCCAAATCTTCCTGGCTCCAGACGGTATCGAGACAGACGATCGCACGAACGGATGGTTGTGTTTGGCGGTTTGAACGTGGCACGTGTCTTCCTCCGGCAGCTGGTTGAATGTCTTCGCAGTATAGCATGTGCCCATTACGACGGGCCGCAACACTGCTTCGACTCAATCTACACACCAGTTATTATCCTGACATCATGAAGCCATGCTATTATCTAAGCAGATCTCAAATAGATTACGCCCTGCTGACCTCACCCCCCGGCCCCCGCTCCAGATGGGAGCGGGGGAGCGCAATTGTCGACGGGCTCAACCGTTCTGAGATTCGCTGTAGATCGGATCGTAGATCTTGTCGAGTATCTCCCGCTGTCCACGAGCGCGATGCGTTGTCAGGCGCGGTATTTCAGGCGGCGCGTCGCCGCGCCTGCACGACTGCCGCCTCAACCGTCATCAGGTCGGGAGCGATCGCGGCGACCTCCACCAGATCCTGCACAGTGGCGAGATCCGGGATCTGTGCAACCTCCGCGAGCAGCCGACCGGGCGCAGTAGGAAATCGCGTGCCGATGATCCGAACCACGCTCTGCTGGGCACGAAGGCGAGCGGTTGTATCAATTTCAGCGGCGCGGGCTTCAGCATCTACGGCGGCGGCGGTGGCGCGGGCTTCGGCCTCGGTCTCGACGACGCGGATGCGCTCGACAAAGGCGCGCTCACGCTCGGCAAAGGCGCGCTCACGCTCGACAAAGGCGCGCTCACGCTCGGCAATAATGTCGTCGGTCAGATAGCGGATTAGTTCGCTTTGCATCATGCGCTCCTTCGTGATCAGTTGGACGAGCCGCGCGGGTGCGATCAGCAGTTCGGCAAACAGCGTCAGCGCAGCGAGCAGATCGGGTTGCGCTGGTACCGGGACACGCGCGATGATCGGCGAAACATCGGTCTGTATCCTGTACTCCCGGAAAGCGGCATCCTGCCAGGTGAGTATAGCACACATGTTTTGATTGTTTGCAGCCTGTTCATACCCGGATCATCAGGCGCGTACCGCGACCGCTGGGACCCGATTGTATGGTATCCTACAGGCCGTACCGATTGGTTGCATGAAAGGAGGCCGCGCCAGTGACACACCGCCTGCCAAACACGCCGACGAGCCGCTGCGCCACCTTTGCGGGCGCGGGTTGCTCGTTGCTGCTGTGCGCGCGGTAACCTGACGCTGCTTTCGCCCTGGGTATCTCCCCCCGGCGACGAAACAATCGACGGCTACGGCGCACGACGCCCGTAGCCGTTGTTGATTCGTCTGCCAATACTGGAGATGCTCTGTGCACCCTCGCACCCGCAAGTTTCTTTCGTACTACCGCCCGTACCGCGGGCTGCTCGTCGCCGATCTGGGCTGCGCGTTTGTGGCCTCGGTGGTGACGCTGCTCTTGCCGCTGCTCACCAGCTATATTACGCGCACGGTGCTCGCATCGGCCACTGCCGATGCAATGCGCCAGGTGCTGTTTGCTGGCCTCGGGATGGTGCTGCTGGTGGTGGTCTTCACGCTGTGCAACACGTTTGTCGATTATCAGGGGCACATGATGGGTGCCTTGATGGAACGTGACATGCGCGATGAGCTGTTTGCGCATTTGCAGCAGCAGTCATTTTATTTTTATGACCAGCGTAAAACTGGCCAGCTGATCGCGCATTTTACCAGCGATCTGTTTGCGATCTCGGAGTTGTACCATCACGGCCCCGAAGATCTCTTTATTGCGATCGTCAAGGCGATTGGTGTATTCATCATCCTGTTTGCGATCGATGTGCAACTGTCGCTGGGATTGCTGCTGTTTCTTCCGCTTATGCTGGTCTACGCACTCTATTTCAACCGGAAAATGCATAGTGCGCTGCGCGAAACCAAAGATCGGGTTGGCGATATCAACGCGCAGGTCGAGGATACGCTGGCGGGTATCCGTGTGGTGCAATCGTTCACCAACGAGCCGATCGAGCGCGCAAAATTTGGCGCGGCGAATGCGCGGTTTGTGGCGAGCCACCGGGCGGGCTACCGCAGCGAGGCCTATTTTCACGAAGGAATCGTGGCGTTTGCCCAGTTGATGACGGTGGCGGTGATCGTGCTGGGCGGCGCACGGATCCTCGACGGCGCGCTCGATATCGCGGATCTGATCACGATTATTTTCTGCGTCGGCATTCTTGTCGATCCAATCCAGCGGCTGGTGAACGTGGCGCGGGTCTATCAGGAGGGCATCACCGGCTTCGAGCGCTTCATGGAGGTGATCGAGATCGCGCCGTCGATCGCGGATGCGCCGGATGCGATTACGATCGATCGCGTGGCGGGGCGGATCGTGTTCGACAAGGTGCGGTTTGGCTATAGCACGGCGGCGGGCGATGTGCTGAGCGATCTGTCACTCACGATCACGGCGGGCGAATATGTGGCGCTGGTCGGGCCATCGGGTGCGGGCAAGACCACGCTGTGTGCGCTGATCCCGCGCTTCTACGAGGTCTGCGCGGGCAGCATCACGCTCGACGGTGTCGATATCCGCCAGCTCACGATCGCGTCGTTGCGGCGGCAGATCGGCGTGGTGCAGCAGGACGTGTATCTGTTCAGCGGTACGGTGCTGGAGAACATTGCGTACGGCGATCCGGGCGCGAGCCGGGATGCGATCATTGCAGCAGCCGAGCAGGCGGCGGCGCACGAATTTATCATGGCGCTGCCAAACGGCTACGATACCGACATCGGTCAGCGTGGGGTACGGCTTTCGGGCGGGCAGAAGCAGCGGCTGAGCATCGCGCGTGTGTTTTTGAAGGATCCACCGGTGTTGATTTTTGACGAGGCGACCAGTTCGCTGGATAATACCAGCGAGGCCGCAGTGCAGGCGGCGCTGGAGCGGTTGCGGCGCGGGCGCACGACGCTGGTGATCGCGCACCGGCTCTCGACGATTCGCAATGCGAGCCGGATCGTGGTACTTGACGCGGGAACCGTGGCCGAGACGGGCACGCACGCCGCATTGCTGGCGCACGGTGGCGTGTATGCCGAGCTGTACAACCAGCACAGCCGGATGTGAGGGTGGTCGTGACCGGGTGACAAGGTGAGACGCGGACTGAGAAGGGTGATCTCCGTGTAATCCGGCGCGCGGGATCGATAGCGCAGGGCCGCAGCATGCCAGCGCGCGATGGCTATCACGCGCCGGCATGCTGCGGCCTTACATGATCATGGCGCGGATCGTCGGTAGATCGCGGGTGAGCGCCCCATCACTTCACACCTGCACCGCAGCCGCTGGCAGTACGACGATCTCCTCGAGTGGCACGTCCTCGTCGAGATCCCAGGCGTTCAGCGGCTCGGCGGCCACGCGTGCGGCCTGGTTCTCTTTGGGCGCATCGTCGCGTGCGGCGACCGCCTCGATCTCCAAAAGCCAGCGCGGATCGAGCGTCTGCGCGACGATTACCGTCAGCGCCGGGCGATGCGCGCCGAGCACCGCCTGCCGGATTTCGCCGTTGCGCGCAGCATCCTCGCGGCGGGTCAGGTAGGTCGTGACCTTCACAAGATGCTGGATGCTCATATCGGCGGCGGCGAGGATCGCGACGATGTTGGCCCACACCGCGCGGCACTGGTCGTCGAAGTCGGGTGGCACGCTGCCGCTGGCTGTCTCTGGAATCTGGCCGCTGATGTAGAGCAGCGTCGCCGGGCCACGCACCGCGACCGCCTGGCTGTAGCCGCCGACAGGAGTTGGGACGGTGGGTGGGTCATACATGTCGATCATTGGACACCTCGCGCGGAATGCTGCTGCACACGATCTATGATACGGTATTGGCGGGCGCATGTGCAACATGGCATGAGCACGTGGACACACTACGGCGATATTCAGTAGAGCGGCACGACATAATCCGGGATAGGATCGTTGGCGAACCGCACGGCATGGTACAATATTCGCAAGATACGAGAAAGCGAGGCGTGATGACAACCGATGTGTTGCCTGTGGTTGGGGCAGCCAGCGCGTACCGACCGCCGCACATGGGAACCTGGACGGTCGCGGATTACGAGCAGTTGCCCGATGACGGCCCGCGGTATGAGATTGTCCAGGGAGATCTGCGCATGGCACCGGCTCCGCTCGTCGGCCACCAGGATGTATCGATCCGGCTCGCGTTCCTCCTGTTTGATCGCATCACCAATCGTGGGTTGGGCCGGGTGCTCGCCGCACCGACCGATGTCGAACTGGCGTTCGATACGATCCTGCAACCCGACCTGCTGGTAGTGTTGCCGGAGAACCGCGCGCAGATCACGAGTCACCGGGTGATCGGGCCGCCCGACCTGATTATCGAAATCACCTCGCCCAGTACGGCCAGCTACGACCGGCGCGAGAAGCGCGATGCCTACGCGCGCGCAGGTGTGCGCGAATACTGGATCGCTGACCCGGCGACACAGACCGTCGAATTGCTTGTGCTGGCGGGAAATCAGTTCGAACCGATCGCGATTTACACTGGCGCTGCGATCATCCCGAGCCGGGTGCTCGCTGTGTGGGGTGTGCCAACGCGCCAGCTCTTTGGTGGGTGAGGAGTTGCGGCTCGGCACATCGCGCACCTGCGAAGCATCCCCCAGCGGCGGTGCCACAGCCCGTCGTGACGTGGCCGCCGACCTCACCCCCCAGCCCCCGCTCCACGCTGGAGCGGGGGAGCGGTGGAACCGGACGACATGGGGAGCGTCGCGGTGCCCGTGCCCGCCACGATCGCATCCGGCACCGGATCGGTGGCGAACCGCACGGCGCGGATGGTGGTGTGCCCCAGCAACCACGCCTTTGCGAGCCGGTGGCCATCGTCCATCAGCGTGCCATCGACGGCGAGGATAATCGGGTATGCGAGGTCGGCGTCGGCGATACGTTGGGCGTGCAGTGCGACGGCGCGGATCGTCGGCGTGTCGCCGCAAAACCAACAGTCATGGTCAAGCTCGGCGGTGCGATCCAGTGGCACCTCGACCACCGGCAGATCGCGCGCCAGCGCCCACAGCCGCTTGGTGAAGAAAACAGCGCGGCGGCCATCGGGCAGCAGGCGCGAGTGCTTTTCGGGCATATCAGGGCTCCATTGTTGCACCAGCAGAGGTACGTTACCCTCATGGAACCTGTGGAAACTGAATGGCTACGCCGCCTTGTAATCGCGAATATCAACCTGACTGCCTGCCTGTGCGAGTTCGTTTGCTGTTGCAAGCACGCGCTCGGTGGCAGCTTCGTCAACATATGTCTCGCCGCAGTTTGGGCAGACGCGCGCGGGCACATCACGCACGACAAAGGTAAGTTTGTGTTGAGTCAGCGTGACGGTCGTCGTGCCTGGTTCAACACTCGCCTGGCGGCAGATAACACAGATCATGTGCGTCTTATCCTGAATGCGATGTCCCACCGACGAGAATTGGTTTCGTAGAGGATACCACGCTCACATATTCGCGGCAATGCGTGCGTGGAGATGAGTAATTGCGCGGATGCCTTTGTGGTGAAACACGATTGCGTGCGGCGCGGATCCTGCCCCTACTTGTCCTGCCCGAGCGCAAATCCCTTGCTAAACTACTCCTGCAACATGGTGAACACGACCAGCGGCGGCAGGATCGTCAGAATTGCACCCGCCATCACCGCGCCCCAGTTGCTCTGCGATTCGATGTCGATCAGCTTGCTCAAGCCGACCTGCACCACCTGTTTCTCATCCGATTGCAGGATGACGAGCGGCCACAGATACTGATCCCACGCCGACACAAACTGGATGACCGCCATCGCGCCGATGGTATTCCAGCTGAGCGGGATCAGCACGCGAAACAGGAACATCAGCGATCCCGCCCCATCGATGCGCGCGGCGTCGGCCAGGCTCGCGGGGACGTTCATAAAATGCTGGCGAAACAACAGCACGCCAGTTGCCGAGGCGATGAATGGCACAATAATCGCCGCATAACTGTTTGCCCAGCGCAGGTCACCCGAGACAAGGTCAAACAGTTCGACGATCAGCAGTTCGGTTGGTAGCGTCAGCGCAAAAAGCACCACCGCAAACACGACGCTTTTGAGCGGGAAGCGAAAATACACAAATGCCAGCGCGGCGAACAGCGACAGCACGGTCTTGCCAAACGTCACGCACAGCGCGACAATCGTGCTGTTGACCATGTAGCGGCCGAGCCCTGCGCCGACCCATGCCGAGCGGGCATTCTCGAAAAACCAGATCCCCGGTACCAGGCTCGGGCCGATGACCTGCGCGCTGGTCTGGGTGGCCTTGATCAGCGCAAACAGCAGCGGCGAAGCGACGACAAGGACCGAGACGATCAGCAGGAAATGCGTCCAGAAGCCACCCTGCGCGCGCCGATGTGTACCGCTACCACTGCGGCTGAGTTGGTGTGGAAGATTACGCGCCATAGTGTACCTTCCGGTTACCGTAGCGAAACTGCAACACAATCAGGCAGATCACCAGCGCCAGCATCATCACCCCCTGCGCGGCGGCGGCACCGGTGCGATAGTTGCGAAACCCGTCCTGGTAGAGTTGATACATGAGGAATGTGGTGATGCCGGTCTGGCCGTACACCGGGCCGCCACGCGTCAAAATGTCGACCAGGCCAAAACTATCGAACAATGCCGACACAATGTTGGTAAACACCAGGAAGAAGGTCATTGGCGACAACAACGGAAAGACCACCCGCCAGAAACTCTGCAACGGCGTCGCACCATCGATCTCGGCGGCCTCGGTGAGTTCAGAAGGGACATTCTGGATGGCAGTGAGGTAAAACACGATGTTATAGCCCAGCTCCTTCCAGATCGCCGCCACCACCACCAGTGGAAAGGCCAGCAGCGGGTTGTCGAGCCAGCGTGGTTGCACATTGAACAACCAGCCGAGCACCGAGTTGACCGCGCCGACCTCGGGGTTGAACAAAAACAGCCACAGCGTGCCAGCGATCGCCGGTGACAGCGCATAGGGGTAGATCAGCATCAGGCGGTAAAATCTGGCACCGCGGATCGGTTTACTGGCCAGCCACGCCAGCCCGAGCGCGATCAGCAGCCCCAGAACCACCACCAGACCGACAAAAATGAGTGTTTGCAGGACAACCTGGTGGTAGACCGGGCTGGTGAGCAGCGTGATGAAATTCTCAAGGCCGACAAATTGCTCATTACCGATCACAATGTTGGCGCGAAACAGGCTCAGGCGCAGCGTGCGGATGGCCGGGTAATAGGAAAACACCGCCAGCACCGCCAGACTGGGCAACAACAACAGCCATGGCAGCCAACGGCTCTGAAACGTGGCGTGCGCGGCGGGTGGCGCAGCTGGTTTTGCTTCGTGTGCGGGGAGATCGGTGAGTTGCACAACGGTCACAGGCGCGCTCTCCTGGGCGGCAAAAGACGCGCCCCGGGCGATTGCCAGGGACGCGTGATCGACGCCGACTATTCGAAATTCTTGTTGTATTCGGCGATCGCGGCGTTGGCCTGCTCACCCGCCGTGGTCGCCACGCTCTCGACGCTCTGGCCGCTGAGCACCTTCTGGATACCCTGCTCGATCGCATTGCGCGTCTCGATCGTGGCCCCGCTCAGCGCCCCGGCATTGGCCTCATTTGGCACGGTTTCGAGCAACTGCTCGAACGCCACAACCTGCAGCGGGCTGGTGTCGAACCAGCCCTGCGAGCGCAGCAACTCGACGCTGCTGGTTCGTACCGGATAGTAGCCGGTCACCTTGTGCCAATCGGCCATATTTTCGGTGTTGGTCATAAACAGGGCGAAATCGAGCGCCGCTTCGGCGATCGGCTTACTCACGCTCTTTGTGACCCACAGGCTCGCGCCGCCGATCTGCACGCCATTGCGCTCGCTACCGTCCGGGATCGGCAGCCACGCCCACGCCCAGCTCGAAACCGTTCTGGGTGGCACCATCAAGGATATTGCCCAGGCCAGCCGTACTATTGATCGTCATCATGGCTTTCTGACCGGTAAAAATCGCATTGGTACCAGCGCTATCGGCCACCTTGCCCGTATTCGTCAGGTACCCTTTGTCGTTCAGATCCTTGTAAAACTGAAACACCGCACGACCGGCCGGGGTGTCGATCGCGGTCTCGGTAGCACGGTCGGTTCGGCCATTGCCATTGTTCACCAGCGCGACATTCTGCTGGCTCATCCACTGCTCGAACAGCCAGGCATACGGTGTGAGCGCGACGCAGGTCACATCGGGATTGGCCGTCTTGAACGTGGCACAGGTTTCCATAATCGCGCCAAACGTCGTCGGTGGGTTCGCCGGATCAAGACCCGCTGCTTCCATCAGATTTTTGTTGAAATACAGCACCGGGCTCGATGAGTTGAACGGCACGCTATTGACGCCGCCCGCGACGGTATAGTAGCTGATCACCGGTTCGAGGTAATCGCTAAAGTCGACCGCACGGATCGCGCTGGCGGGCTGAAACACGTCGCTATCGAG
>JAYUYF010000220.1:0-11337 GCA_043752605.1 Roseiflexaceae bacterium | reverse complement strand
CCGCGTACCTCGCGATTGCGATCGGGCAGAAGGGGACATTTGTCGGCTGGCACTATCTTGCGCAGCATGTCGGGCTGGTTGCCACCAACCAGATTCGCTCCGATCTGACGCTGCACTGCCTGAAGCTCGACATGGCCTTTCACAATGCACGTACGCCGGGTGAGATGATCGAGCGCGTGGATGGCGATGTGACCCGGCTTGGCAATTTCCTCTCGCAGTTTCTCGTCCAGCTCGCGCTCAACGGCTTGCTGCTGCTCGGTGCGATCGGCTTGCTGTTTGTGATCGACTGGCGCGTCGGCGTGCCGACCGCGATCGGCGTGGTGCTGGCGATCATCAGCGCGCGGTTACTCACCCGCCAGATTACAGAATATAGCGTCAAAGAGCGTCAGGCGAGCGCTGAATTGTACGGTATGATCGAGGAGCGGCTCTCTGGCACCGAGGATATCCGTGCGAATGGTGCGGTCCAGTATGTCCTGCGCCGCCATATCGAGCGCGCGCGGGTGTTGTTTCGCACCAGCGTACGGCGCGCATTGCTCGGTGTGCTCAGCTGGCGCTCGCTCAATATGGCGATCTCGATCGGGGCCACGATCTCGCTCGCGCTCGCGGCGGTGCTGGCGCTCGATGGCGTGCTCACGATCGGCCAGGTGTATCTGGTGTTTGCCTATACCAATCTGCTGCACGACCCGGTCGAGCAACTGATGCGCCAGCTTGATGATCTGCAACAGGCCACCGCCAGCATCTCACGCGTCAACGAGTTGTTTGATACCCGGCCACAGGTCGTCGCTGATCCACGCGGTACCCTGCTGCCCGCTGGCGCGCTCGCGGTCGGTCTGCACGATATCAGTTTTGGCTACCCTGATGATGATCTGGTGCTGCGCGCGATCAGTGCCGATATTCCGGCCGGTACCACACTCGGGCTACTCGGCCGCACCGGCAGCGGCAAGACGACGCTGACGCGCCTGTTGTTGCGGCTCTACGACCCGACAGTCGGTGCGGTACGGCTCGGCGGGGTTGACCTGCGCACGGTGCCGAATGCCGATTTGCGCGCGCGTGTCGCGATCGTGACGCAGGATATCCAGCTCTTCAGCGCTACGGTGCGCGAGAATTTGACGCTGTTTGACGCCACAATCGACGATCCGCAGATTATGGCGGCGCTCGCGACGCTTGGCATGCACGAATGGGTCGCGGCGCTGCCGCACGGGCTCGATACCCTGCTGGCCTCGGGCAGCACTGGGCTCTCGGCCGGCCAGGCACAGTTGCTGGCGTTTGCGCGCGCGTTTTTGCGCGACCCCGGCCTGGTGATCCTCGATGAAGCATCCTCGCGGCTCGACCCTGCCACCGAGCGCACGCTGGAATACGCCGTCACCCGGTTGCTCCACGGCCGCACTGGCATCATCATCGCCCATCGGTTGGCGACGCTCGATCGGGTCGATCAGATCATGCTGCTCGAACACGGCACGATCGGCGAGTATGGTTTGCGCGCACAACTGGCAGGCGACCCGCGATCGCGTTTTGCGCAGCTGCGCCAGCTTGGTATGGAGGAGGCGCTCTCGTGAACCAGCCAGGCCAGCCGCCGCTTGACCGACCGGTATGGTGGTTTATCATCCGGCTGATCGCGTTCCGGCCCGGCCGGTATCTGCTGAGTAGCGCGGGCGTCATCGGCTTCTACCTTTTTCCGCTGTTGCCCGGTCTCTTTATTCAACAGATCTTTGATGTATTGACCAATCGTACTTCGCCTGGCAGCGACGCGCGCTCGATGATCTGGGGACTGGCGGCGGTGCTGATCGGTTTTGAAGTGGCCAGGGCCGCCACCGGTCTTGCGTTTCCGTTTGGCGAGCGCGCGATGATGTTGCAGACCGATAGCCTGATGCAGCACAATCTGCTCCGCCGCATCCTGCAACGGCCAGGTGCAAACCCGTTGCCGCCCGGCTCATCGCCCGGCGAAGCTATCAGCCGCTTGCGCGACGATACCGCGCATATTAGCGAACTGGTGGTCTGGACGATCGATCCGATCGGCCAGGCGCTGGCGGTTGCGATCGCCTTTGTCACACTGGCGCGGATCGATCTGACGATCACGCTCTTCGCCTTTTTGCCGCTGGTCGTGATCGTGACGGCCGTCAACCTGCTCAATACGCGCATCCGCAGCTACCGCAAGGCCAATCAGGAATCGATCGGCCAGGTGACCGGGCTGCTCGGTGAGCTGTTTGGCGCGGTACAGGCGCTGAAGGTCGTCGGTGCCGAGGCGCGCGTCGTCGCGCATTTGCAACGCACCAACGAGCGGCGGCGGGCGGCGGCGCTCCGCGATCAGTTGCTCACCAACCTGATCGACGCATTCTCGTTTGGCACCACCAACATCGCGACCGGGTTGCTGCTGTTGCTCGCCGCCCAATCGTTGCGCGCCGAGAGCCTCAGCGTGGGTGATTTTGCGCTGTTTGCCGCGTATCTCGGCTATATGGCGTTTGTGATGGGGATGATCGGCGGCTACCTGACGCGCTACCAGCAGATGAGCGTCTCGCTCCGGCGGGTCATCGAACTGTTGCAGGGCGCACCTGCCGAGTACCTGGTACAACACGATGCCGATGTCCGTATGCGTGGCGACCTGCCCGCGAGCGCAGCGAAAGATGCTCCCGCGCGCGCGCCGCTGGCCACGCTGGCGGTACATGGCCTGACCTACCACTACCCGAATACCAGCCACGGCATCGATGCGGTCGATCTGGAGATTGCACGCGGCCAGTTTATCGTCATTACCGGGCGGATCGGCAGCGGCAAGACCACGCTACTGCGCACGCTGCTCGGGCTCCTGCCAGCGCAAAGCGGCGAGGTGCGCTGGAACGAGCAGCAGATTGGCGATCTGGCCAGCGCGATGGTGCCACCAAATGTGGCGTATACGCCGCAGGTGCCACGGCTCTTCAGCGAGACATTGCGCGACAATGTGCTCATGGGACTCGCCGATCATCCCACCAGTAGCGGTAGCGTGCTCGATCACGCGCTGTATCAGGCCGTACTTGAGCGCGATGTGCCGCAGCTCGACGGCGGCCTGGAGACGATCGTCGGCCCGCGCGGCGTACGGTTGAGTGGTGGGCAGTTGCAACGTACCGCAGCGGCGCGCATGTTTGTGCGCCAGCCCGAGTTGCTGGTATTCGATGATCTGTCGAGCGCGCTCGATGTCGAGACCGAACGCCTGCTCTGGGAGCGGTTGCTCGGCGGAGAATCGCGGGCAGCGGCCACCAACGCACAGACCGTACTCGCGGTGTCGCACCGCAAAACCGCGTTGCAACGCGCCGATCTAATCATCGTGCTCAAAGACGGCACCGTCGAAGCACATGGCACGGTTGACGCGTTGCTCGCCAGTAGCCCGGAGTTTGTGGCGCTCTGGCGCACCGAGGCGGATTGATCGACCGCTGCTGTGAGGAAGCCCATTGATGAACACCAAACAACAGCTTGCCTGGCTCCGCGCACAATGTCTCGCGCTGCCCGAGGCCACCGAGAGCGACGTGCTGGGCCAGCCTTCGTGGCGCGTGCGCAACAAGATTTTTGTGTTGCGCGCCGGGATCACGGGTCGCTGGTCGCTCTGGCTCAAAGGTGCGCCCGGCACCCAGGGTATGCTGCTCGATGCTGACCCGGCGCAATTCTTTGTGCCACCTTACCTGGGCCACAAAGGCTGGATCGGGATCTGGCTCGTACACGACCTCGACCCTGGCCTCACCCGGCAACTCATCCGCGAGAGCTACACCCTCGTCGCACCAAAACGGCTGGCCGCGTTGCTCAACTCGTGAATCAATCCTCCAGCCCTGCGATCTTCCAGCGTGCATTGCGAATGAGGTTGCCCGGCTCTGCGACGCGCAGGCTCTGGTGACCAGGTTGATAATGCTTCGTGTTGAACGTCGCTAGCCAGCGGCACTGCTCGCGCACCGCAGCCGCCAGGATTGGCAGATCTTTGGGATGCGCGCACCCCGCAAGCGTCGCGATTTCGTCTTCGGTCGGATCCGGCACGATCTGCAACGACCGTGCGATCAGTAGTTGCAATTCCGGGAGCCTGATCGGCGCAAAATCGGCCAGATTACGCTCGGCTTCTGTCACTACCTGCGTTGATACAACCGCGTCGATCAGCGTCGCCTCGGCGATCTTGAGCAGCGCAAGGCTGGCACTTTTTGCATTCGTTGTCGCGGTGGCGGCAAACAGTACATCAGCATCGATGAACACCCGTAAACTACTCACGCACAAACCGTTCGATGTTGTAGTGCTCGGTGGTGTACCGCTCACGCTGTTCGCGCAAATTGCTCAACATCTCTTCCATCGAAACACCAGACTCAATCCGCGCCTGCTCAATTTCGCGCGCTAGCGCTTCGACCATCGGCACCATGCGCGTGAGTACCAGCACCCCGCCCAGGTCGATCAGCCGCAATGTGTCGCCAGCACGAAAGTTGTACTTCTCGCGGATCTCGGCTGGCAACGTCAACACGCCACGGTCACGTATTTGTACGGTCAACGTTGGCGTATTTTCAATCGTATCGTTCACAGACCTCTCCTTCGTACTACAGAAAAGCGTGATTTACTGCATTTCTGCTATTGTAGCACAGAACAGAATTTCTGCAAGTCCATATCTGAGGCGGGGCCGGGGGGCGGGTGATCGTAGGGACGCAGCATGCGGTGTCCGTACATTTATCCCAACGCGGCGCGCCCAGCCGCGATCTGGTCGCGTACGGCCGCTGGCGCGGTGCCACCTGGCACGCTGCGTGCGGTCACACTACGGGCGAAGTCGTACACCTCCCGCACATCTTCGCCAAACATTGTGTTGGCAGCCTGGTACACGTCGTGTGGCAATGCCGAGAGCACCACGCCGCGCTGTTCGGCCTCGCGCACCAGTTGCCCGGTGATACGGTGCGCCTCGCGGAACGGCACGCCACGGTCGACGAGATAATCGGCGAGGTCGGTCGCCAGCATCGCTTCGTCAAGCGAAGCACGCATGCGGTCGGTATTGAACCGTGCTGTGGCCAATGCCCCCGCCGCCACCGGCAGCGCGAGTTCGAGCGTGTCTGCGGCATCGAACAACGGTTCTTTGTCTTCTTGCAGGTCTTTGTCGTAGGCTGAAGGCATACCTTTGAGCACCATCAGGATGGTCATCAGGCTGCCGGTGAGCCGCCCCGATTTGCCGCGCAAGAGTTCAAAACTATCGGGATTCTTCTTCTGCGGCATGAGGCTGCTGCCGGTCGAGTAGGCGTCGGCGAGCGTCACAAAGCCATATTCGCTGGTGCTGTAGATCACCATATCCTCTGCGAGGCGGCTGATATGGATGCCGATCAGCGCTGCACAGAACAGGAACTCGGCGATAAAATCACGATCGCCAGTTGCGTCCATGCTGTTTTGCGAGATCTGCGTCAGGCCCAGCTCGGTGGCGAGTGCGGCGCGGTCGATCCGTAGCGGTGTGCCAGCGATCGCTCCCGAGCCGAGCGGCAGCACTGCGGTGCGGCGCGCACAATCGGCGAGACGTTCGCGATCGCGCTGCAACGGCCAGAAATGCGACATCAGCCAGTGGGCCAGCAAGACGGGCTGGGCGCGCTGCATGTGGGTGTAGCCGGGGATCAGCGCATCACCCGCCTGCGCGGCGCGTGCGAGGATCGCGTGCTGCAATTCGCGCAGCGCGGCGTCGGCCCGGTCGATCGCACCCAGCGTCCAGAGCCGGATATCGGTGGCGACCTGATCGTTGCGCGAGCGGCCGGTATGCAATTTGCCCGCCACCGGCCCGGCAAGTTCGCCCAGGCGGCGTTCGACAGCGGTGTGGATGTCTTCATCGCCGGGTTGCGGCGCGAAATCGCCTGCCGCGAATTCGGCGTGAACCGCCGCGAGCCCGGCGATCAGCGCATCACGTTCTTCCACCGTAATAGCCCCGGCAGCGGCAATCTGGCGCGCCCAGGCCGTGCTGCCGCGAATATCTTCGTCCCACATGCGCCGGTCGAACGGAAACGAATCGTTGAAGCGCGCCATGCGCGCATCCAGCCCTTCGGCGAAGCGTCCACCCCACATTACTAAAGCTCCCTCTGTGGTACAACCTATCCAGCGCAGCCATCGTAGCATATTCGCTCGCGCACGGCATGTTGGTACGAATATGACAATTCGATGGGGAGCGATGCCAGGTAAATGACACCATCTTTATCGAAACGGGTTCCACAGCCTGGTACTTCTGTAGTATAACAATTATAACCATACTGGAGCAGTACCGAACAGGCTTGGGTCTTGTTCCAGCGCGGCGGTGTTGCTATGCTTGAGGAGACGTGTGCGCCACAGGTGTAGCGGCGACGCGCATCTGAACGCAAAGAGGAGAGTTGCAGACGATGAAAGCAGTGATCCTGGCAGGTGGATTTGGCACGCGCATCAGCGAGGAGAGCGCGGTGCGGCCAAAACCGATGGTAGAGATCGGCGGGCAACCGATCCTCTGGCATATCATGAAGATCTACTCGGCCCACGGGATCAACGAGTTTGTGATCTGCTGCGGCTACCGCGCGGCGATGATCAAAGAGTACTTCTCCAGTTACTTTCTGCGCAGCGCCGATGTCACCTTTGACATGCGTTACAACAACATGCAGATTCACCGCTCGAACACCGAGCCGTGGAAGATTACCGTCGTCGATACCGGGCTGAACACGCTGACGGGTGGCCGCCTCAAACGCGTTGCGGAATATATCGGCAATGATACGTTCTGTATGACATACGGCGATGGTGTCAGCGATATCGATATCGGCGCGGCGGTCGCCTATCACCGCGAGCAGAAGACCGAGGCGACGCTCACCGCAGTGCAGCCGCCCGGCCGCTTTGGCGCATTTATTCTCGGTGAAGGACAGGCCACTGTCGGTTCGTTCAAGGAGAAGCCACAGGGCGATGGCACCGAGGGCGCGTGGATCAATGGTGGCTTCTTTGTGCTCGAGCCGAGCGTGCTGGGGCGTATCAGCGGCGATGAGACCACCTGGGAGCGCGAGCCGATGGAGAGCCTGGCCAACGATGGCCAACTGGCGGCCTACCGTCATCACGGCTTCTGGCAGCCAATGGATACGCTGCGCGACAAAAATTATCTCGAGGAACTGTGGCAGCGCGGCGACGCGCCCTGGAAGAAGTGGTGATGATCATGACAGGCGAGACGCGGTTTGATTTTGCGGTCGTCGGTGGTGGTATCGTGGGCCTGAGCACCGCGATGGCGCTCGGCAAGCGCTACCCCGCAGCCCGGATTGTGCTCTTCGAGAAGGAGCAACGCTGGGCGATGCACCAGACGGGCAACAACAGCGGCGTTATTCACTCGGGGATCTATTACAAACCAGGGAGCCTGAAGGCGAAATTCGCCGGTGATGGCCGTACGTCGATGGTCGAGTTTTGCCAGGAGCACGGTATCGCCCACGAGGTGTGCGGCAAGCTGATCGTCGCCACCAGCACTGAGGAGATCGCGCGCCTCGACAATATTTACACGCGCGGTGAGGCAAATGGCATCCCGATGCGGCGCGTCGGGCCAGATGAGATCCGCGCGATCGAGCCGCACGTACGCGGTGTGGCGGGCATTCAGGTGCTCAGCACCGGGATCGTCAATTACACGCAGGTCACCGAGAAGTACGCCGAAATCGTACGCGCACAGGGTGGCGATCTGCGCCTCGGTACAAAAGTCGAGTCGATCAGCGACCACGCCGATGGCGTGACGATCGAAACCAGCGGCGGCAGCGTGCGCGCGAGCTATCTGATCAATTGCGCTGGCCTGCACAGCGACCGGATCGCCAAGATGGCGGGCATGCAGACGCGCATGAAAATCGTGCCGTTTCGCGGCGAGTACTACGAACTGGTACCAAACAAGCGCCACCTGGTCAAAGGCTTGATCTACCCGGTGCCAAACCCGAACTTCCCGTTCCTCGGCGTCCATTTCACCCGCATGATCGACGGTACGGTGCACGCTGGGCCGAACGCGGTGCTCAGCCTCAAACGTGAGGGCTACACCAAGCTCGATGTCGATCTGCGTGATACCATCGATGTCCTCGGCTACCCGGCGTTTTGGAAGCTCGCCGCCAGGTTCTGGGATGAGGGTGCGAAGGAGATCTACCGCTCGTTTGTCAAAGGTGCATTTGTCAATTCGATGCAGCAGCTGATCCCCGAGGTGCGTGCTGAAGATGTCGTGCCGACCCACGCCGGTGTGCGCGCGCAGGCACTGATGGACGATGGCACGCTGATGGACGATTTTGTGATCCTCGATGGCCCGCGCGCGATGCACGTCTGCAATGCACCCTCGCCTGCGGCGACGGCATCGATTGAGATCGGCAAGGCGATCGTCGCCCGGATCCCGGTGCGCAAAGAACTCGAAGCGCGCGCGGTGTTCAGCGGCGCGTCCGTCGCCGAAGGTGTCGCAATCCAGGCATGATCGGCGACCAGACACACGCATTGAAAAGGAACAACAACAATGAAGGTGCTCCTTACGGGTAACGGTGGGTATATCGGCATGGTGACGGCCCCGGTGCTCATGGCGCTCGGGCACGAGGTTGTTGGGCTCGATACCGGTTTTTATCAGGCGGGCTGGCTGTATCACGGTGTGCGCGCCCTGCCAGAGACGATTATCAAAGACATTCGGCACGTCACCGCCGCAGATCTGGCGGGGTTCGATGCGATCGTCCATATGGCCGAGCTTTCGAATGATCCGCTTGGTCAGCTCAACCCGACGATTACCTACAAGATTAATCACGAGGGCAGCCTCGCGTTGGCGCGCGCCGCACGCGAGGCTGGCGTGAGCCGCTTTGTGTACATGTCGTCGTGCAGCGTCTACGGCATCGGCACCGAGGGCGAAGTCAAGACCGAAGAGACTGCACCAAACCCGCAAACGGCCTACGCCGAGTGTAAGGTGTATGTCGAACGCGACCTGGCACCGATGGCGACCGACACGTTCTCGCCCACGTTCCTGCGCAACGCGACGGCCTTTGGCGCGTCGCCGCGCCAGCGTTTTGATGTAGTGCTGAACAACCTCTCAGGGCTGGCGTGGACGACAAACAAGATCGCGATGACGTCGGACGGTACACCCTGGCGGCCGCTGGTACACATTCTGGATATTGCCGATGCGATCGGCTGTGTACTCGCCGCACCGCAGGAGGTGATCCACAATCAGATCTTTAACGTCGGCGATACGAAGCAGAATTATCGCGTCCGTGAGATTGGCCAGATTGTGGCGGATGCATTCCCCGGATGCGAATTGACGCTCGGTACAGGTGACAGCGACAACCGCAGCTACCGTGTCGATTTTACCAAGATTAATACCCAGTTGCCCGGGTTCCGCTGCACCCGCGATGCGGCGGCGGGTGCAAACCAGCTGCGTCAGGTGTTCGAGCAGATCGGCATGACGGAAGAGATCTTCAAGTCGGCACCCTACACCCGGCTCAAGATGCTCCAGCAGCTGATCAGCACCAGCCAGATCGACGGCGATTTTTTCTGGAGGGTCTGATGATTTTCAATGAGACAAAACTCAAGGGTGCGTACACGATTGAATTCGAGAAGCGTAGTGACGAGCGTGGCTTCTTTGCGCGCGCCTGGTGCCAGCGCGAGTTTGCCGAGCACGGCCTGGTGGACCGGCTGGTGCAGGTCAATTTCTCGCATAATATCAAGGCCGGCACGCTGCGCGGCATGCACTTCCAGCACGCACCGTACGCCGAAACAAAACTGGTGCGGTGTGTGCGTGGCGCACTCTACGATGTGATCGTCGATCTGCGACCCGCATCGGAGACCTTCATGCAATCGGTCGGTGTCGAGCTGACGGCCGAGAATAACCGCGCGTTGTTTGTACCCGAGGGCTTTGCCCACGGCTTCCAGACGCTCGTCGATGCAACAGACGCGCTCTACCAGGTCTCGGAATTCTATACACCGGGTGCCGAAGGCGGTCTGCGCTACAATGATGCGCAATTCGGCATCGAGTGGCCCTTGCCGGTCAGCGTAATTACGACCAAAGATGCGGGCTGGCCCGATTATGGTGTAAAGGAATAACGATGCAGATCGTCGATACGGCGCTCGCACGCGCCGAAGCCGAAGGCCGCCCGATCCGCGTCGGTATGGTCGGCGCAGGCTTCATGGCGCGCGGCACCGCGCTCCAGCTTCTGAAGTTTTCTACCGGCATGCGGCTGGTAGCGATCGCCAATCGCACGCCCGCGCGCGCTGTGCAGGCCTATACCGAAGCTGATGTTCCCGCCGATGCGATCCGTAGCGTCAGCAGCGTCGCTGCACTCGAACAGGCGATCGCCGCTGGTGCGCCCGCCGTGACGGACGACCCACTGTTGCTCTGCCGTGCTGCGGGGATCGATGTCATCCTCGAGATCACCGGCGCGGTCGAATATGGCGCGCACGTCGTGATGGAAGCGATCGCCAACGGCAAACATATCGTGACGATGAACGCCGAACTCGATGGGACGGTCGGGACAATCATCAAGCACTATGCTGACAAAGCCGGCGTGATCTTTTCGGTATCGGATGGCGACCAGCCGGGCGTGATGATGAATCTCTATCGCTTTGTAAAGGGTCTTGGTGTGCGCCCGGTGCTGGTGGGCAATATCAAGGGGCTGCACGACCCGTATCGCAACCCGACGACACAAGAAGGTTTTGCCAGGCAATGGGGTCAAAACCCGTACATGGTCACCAGCTTTGCCGATGGCAGCAAGATTAGTTTCGAGCAGGCGATCGTCGCCAATGCGACGGGTATGCGCGTCGGCAAGCGCGGCATGTTTGGCCCGACGGTGCCGGGTGGCACGTCATTGCAGGATGTGGCTGGCACGCTCTATCCGCTTGAGGCATTGATCGAGGGGCCAGGGATCGTCGATTACGTCGTCGGTGCGCAGCCAGGGCCGGGCGTGTTTGTCCTTGGCACGCACGAGCACCCGACGATGCAGCACTACCTGAACCTGTACAAACTTGGTAAGGGCCCACTATATTTGTTTTACACACCATATCATCTTTGTCACTTTGAGGTGCCCAACACGATCGCGCGTGTCGCGCTGCTGGGTGATGCCACGCTCAATGCGCAGGTTGGCCCGTGCGTTGATGTGATTACCGCCGCCAAGGTCGATCTCAAAGCTGGTGAGACGATCGACGCGCTCGGTGGTTACCACACCTACGGGCTCGCCGAGAACCACGATGTGCAACGCGCGGAAAATTTGCTGCCGATCGGTCTTGCCGAAGGCTGCGTACTCAAGCGTGATATCGCGAAGGACGCCGTGCTGACCTACGACGATGTCACCTTCCCCGCAGACCGGCTGGCGGATAAGCTGCGCGCCGAACAGGATGCATTGTTTGGGTAGGCTATTTGATCACACAGGCAGGGGCGGATCGCGATCCGCC
>JAYUYF010000219.1:0-4834 GCA_043752605.1 Roseiflexaceae bacterium | reverse complement strand
ATGAGCAATGCGACGAATCATGATAGGGTTGCTGGCGAGTCTGTTCGCCCCGCTGATCGCGAGTTGTGGCGCGATCGATGGTATCACCGGTGGTGGTGGTGGCGGTGGTGGGCTGCCGGCCAATGCGGTCGAGGTGACGATCGCGTACGGCAGCGAGAAGCAGGTCTGGATGGAGGATGTGGTCAAGCGCTACAACGACGCGGCCAACAAGCTGCCGTCGGGCCAGCAGATCGTCATTACCGCAACGCCCATGGGCAGCGCCGACTCGCTGAACCGGATTTTGAGCGGCGAACTCAAGCCTACCGTCTGGAGCCCGGCCAGCAAGATTCTGATTCCGGTCGCGAACGACGCGTGGGGTAAGGCCAACAACGGTGCAAAGCTCGTCGAGGATAACGCGCCGCAACTGGTGCTCAGCCCGGTCGTGATCGGCATGTGGGAGCCGATGGCACGCGCGCTCGGCTGGCCAGACAAGCCAATTGGCTGGGGCGATATCGCCGAACTGGCTGCCAGCGGCAAGACCTGGGCCGATTACGGCCGCCCCGAATGGGGACCGTTTCAGTTTGGTCATACGCATCCCGATTACTCGAACAGTGGTATCGCCAGCATCCTGGCTGTGGCCTACGCCGGCACCAACAAGACGCGCGGGCTGACCGCCGCAGATGTAAACGCCGACGCGACTAAGCAATTTATGGCCGATGTCGAGGGCAGCGTCATTCATTACGGCGAGAGCACCGGCTTCTTTGGCACGCAGATGTTTACCCGTGGCCCAAGTTATCTCTCGGCCGCCGTGCTCTATGAAAACCTGATCATCCAATCGCGCGACAAAACGCGCTACCCCAACCTTTCGCTGCCGATCGTCGCGATTTACCCGAAGGAAGGAACGTTCTGGACGGATAATCCCTACGGCATCCTCAACGCGCCGTGGGTCAGCGCCGAGCAGCGCGAAGCAGCAACCGCATTCCAGAATTACCTGCTCGCAACGCCGCAGCAACAGCTCGCGTTGCAATATGGCTTCCGGCCGGCCGATCTGAATGTGCCGCTCGGCGCGCCGATCATCGCCGAAAATGGTGTCGACCCGCAGCAGCCCAGGACGCTGCTCGAGGTGCCGAGCGCGGACGTGATCGCGGCGGTGCGTGGCATCTGGGGCGAGAACAAAAAGCGCGTCGATGTCATGGCCGTACTCGATATTTCGGGCAGCATGGAAGATGAGCAGCGGCTCGAGCAGGCCAAAGGCGCGCTCAAGACGTTTATCGGCCAGCTGAGCGATGAAGATGGCTTTGGGCTGACGATCTTTAGCAACACTGCGACGGTACTGACCGAAATCTCGCCGATCGGGCCCAAGCGTCAGGATATTCTCGACCGGATCGGCGGGCTGACCGCCGGTGGTGGCACCCGGCTGCTCGATACGGTTCAGGAGGCGTATCAGACCGTCGGCGCGCTTGAGGCCGGGCGGCGCATTCGCGCGGTGGTGGTGCTGACCGACGGGCTCGACAACAAAAGTACTGCCAGCGGTGATCAGATCACTGCCCTGCTGGGTCAGAATGAAGAAGGCACAAGCATCAAAGTCTTTACGATCGCATTTGGTGGCGATGCCGATGTCGATCTGCTCAAGAGAATCGCCACCGCGTCTGGCGCAAAGGCGTATGCGCCAAAGCCGGGTGAAAATGGCGCGATCGAGCAAGTGTACCGTGAGATCGCAACCTTCTTTTAGCCTGATGGAGCAACGCGCATGATGACCGGAACCAACCCGATTCAGTTTGCCGCGACGCGGCCACTGGCGCTGTTTGTGTTGCTCGCTGCCGTGGCGAGCGGGGTGACGGTGGCGCTCTGGTTGCTGCCGCTGGGCCTGCTGGCCTACGGCGCGATGGTCGCGCTCGGCAGCCGTGATCCGGCGTTGCGCAGCGCAGCCGCACGCCCGACGCGCCCAAACCTGGTGAGCCCGACGTTTCGCACCCAGATCGAGGCGATCGAGCGCACCCAGCAGGAGATCGGTCGCAGCGCCGGGCAGGCGGGCGGCGCACTGGCACGCCTGCTCCTGCCCGTAGCCGATCAGGCGCGTGACCTGGTGGGTGATGCATATACGCTCGGCCAGAAAGGCCAGCTGATCGAAGCCTATCTGGTGCGTACCGATCAGCGCCAGCTCCAGAAAGAGGTCGACGCGCTGACACGCCAGGTTACAACAACCAGAGACCCGTCGACCGCCGATCAACTGCGCGCCACGCTCGCTGCACGCCAGGAGACACTGCGCAACGCACAGGATCTCGAAACCTATATCGCGCGTATCAATGCCCAGCTGCAAAATATCGGCGCGACGCTCGACAACGTGCTCGCCGATACCGTGCGGTTGCGCACCGCCGATGCCGCCAGCGCCGATGCCACCACCAGCCAGGTGGCGGGCCGCCTCGCTGATCTCAAATCGGATATGGACGCGTTTCAGTCGGTGCTCGACAACGCGATCACGCACGCCGGGCCGTAGCGGCGCATTGATACGCCCCTACGGCCCGCGACTGGTATGGTATGATGCCCCGTGTTGTCTTGGTTAGAGGAGCCCCTGTATGACCGCCAGCAGTCCGCTCGTGCTCGATACGTTGTACGCCAGCCGTGCGCGCACCATTCAGGATCCCAGCGCGTGGCCAAATGACCCGGCGGGCGTGATTTCGCTCGCGTACGGGTTTGCGGCCCCCGAGAAGTTCCCCACCGAAGCGTTGTTGGTCGCCAGCGGCGAAGTGCTCCACGAAGATGCCCCACAAGCGCTCAACTATGGCAGCACGTATAGTGGCCTGATCACGTTGATCACCGAGCGCATGCACGTGCGCGGCGTGGCGGCCACCTCCGCCAACATGCTGGTGACCCACGGCAGCAGCCAGGCGCTGGCGTTGCTGGCCAACGTGTTTATCGATCCAGGCGATACCATTATCGTCGAGGGGCCAACATTCATGGGTGCGGTCAAGTATTTTGCCGCAGCAGGTGCCCGGATCCTCAGCACGCCAGTCGATGCTGACGGGCTCGATACCGATGCGCTCGCAGCACTGTTGCGCGCCGAGGCCGCGCGTGGTGTCACGCCCAAGTTTATCTATGTGATCCCCAATTTCCAGAACCCCACAGGTGCGCTGTTGCCCCTGGCGCGGCGTGAGCACCTGATCGCGCTCGCACACGAATTCGAAACACTGCTGATCGAAGACGATGCCTACGGCGAGCTGTATTTCGACACGCCGCCACCGCCGCAACTGGCCGCACTCGATGCCAGCGGCCGCGTGATCCACGTCGGCACCTTCTCAAAGATTCTGGCACCCGGCGTCCGCACCGGCTTTGCATGCGCGCACCCGGCGATTATCGAGCGGCTGGCGATGTTTAAATATGAAGGTGGCAATGGGCCGTATCTGACGCGTGTCGTCGAGCGTTTTTGCGCAGACGGGCGGCTCGAGGCGCATACGACCGAACTGCGCGTGCTCTACAAACACAAGCGCGATGTTATGCTCGCCGCGCTCGACCGTGAGATGCCCGCCGATCTGCGCTACAATCGGCCCGCTGGTGGGTTCTTCGTCTGGGCGCAGTTGCCGAGCGGGGTGAGCGCAAATGCGCTGCTCGCGGAGTCACAGCGCAATGGTGCGACGTTCTGTGCGGGCACCGATTTCTTCGCGGATGGTAGCGGCGATGATGCGATTCGGCTGGCATTTAGTCTGCAGCCCGATCATCTGATTGACTCCGCGATTACACGGATCGCGCAGGCGCTCCACACACTGCGACAACCATGACCCGCGCAGCCGTGCAGAACACCGCCAGCCAGCGACAGGAGCTGCCATGACCGACGCGCGCAGCACCGCCTCTACGATCAAGCACACTTCCACGCCAATGCGGATCATGCTTGCAATCGCAAGTTTCCTGGTCTTTGTTGTCGGTGTACAACTGTATGTCTTTACCGAGCGCACGCAGGATTTCTTTGCATGGACGATCAAATCGCCGCTTACGGCATCATTTCTTGGCGGCGCATACTGGGCGAGCTTCACGCTCGAATTGCTCGCAGCCCGGCAGCGCATCTGGGCACGTGCGCGGATCGCGGTGCCCGCTGTACTGGTCTTTACCGGGCTTACGCTGGTCGTATCGCTGATCAACATTGGGGCGTTTCATATCAACCGCCCTGAGTTGCTCACGCGCGCCGCCGCCTGGATCTGGCTCGCGGTGTACGCGATCGTACCGGTTGTGCTCGGCGTATTGCTCGCGCACCAGTTGCGCGCGCCAGGCCACGATCCCGCAAAGCACAGCCGCCTGCCAGGCTGGGCGCGCTCGCTGCTGACGTTGCACGCCACGCTGCTACTGGCGATCGGGATCGGGCTGCTGTTCGCGCCAGCATCGGCGAATCAGGTCTGGCCGTGGAAAGTATCGTTGCTTGGTGCGCAGGCGATCGGCGCGTGGCTGATCGGGCTCGGCATCGCCGCAGCACAGGCAGCCTACGAGAACGAGTGGTCGCGTGTGACAGTGGCGACGGGCGCATACGTCGCCTTTGGTACACTCCAGCTGATCGCGCTGGCGCGCTACCCCGCCGAAGTCCTGTGGAACACGCCGCAGGCGTGGCTCTATGTCGCGTTTGTCGGCTCGATGTTGGTGTTTGGTTTCTATGGCGTCAGCATCGCCACAGCGCAATCTGAGAGTGAGCGGGTGGAGTAGGGACGGGCTTCGCCCACGCTCCCCACATCTTCCGCAGTTTGCGAAGTAAGTTGCGCCTACGCGGCGCAGCGGCAGGTGGCTCCGCCCCTGCACCCCGCTGGCGGACGTGAACACCCCGCCAGACCACCCCGTAAGGCGGCCGGTTGGTGAAACGTGGCCGGATCCCACC